>DAOVKO010000047.1 GCA_030631725.1 Actinomycetes bacterium
CGACACCCCGGCCAAAAACCAATGCGGCTCATGCACAGCCTGCATCGAGGCCTGTCCTACCGGAGCACTATCTGAGCTCGGCCTGCTCGACGCTCGAAAGTGTCTTAGCTATTTGACCATCGAACATAAGGGAGATTTGCCGCTAAAGATCGTTCAAAAAATAAAGGTACAGAGGCACAAAGGCACAAAGTAAGAAAGGCGCAAAGTAAGAGAATCGCAGAGGCGGGGGGAAAGTACATAGGCCAATGTGCTGTTTATGGATGCGATATCTGTCAGGAGGTCTGCCCCTTTAATCGCGACACCCCTCAAACCAAAGAGCGGCAGTTTCATCCGCGGAATGAGATTCTTGATCTGAGCCTTGATGATTTACTCACCATGAGCGAAGCTGAGTTTGAAAAGGTTTTTTGTGATACGCCTTTGGCTCGGCTTTCCTATCAACACTTCCGCCGAAATCTTCAGTTGCCAAGAAAGGCGTGAGGCTTGAGGGCGAGCGAAGAGCGTGAAGCGTGGAGGGTGGAGAGTGAAGCGTGGAGAGTGGAGCGTTAATAAAAACACAGGCGGGCACGTTTTAGGTGTCCGCCTGTGCTCATTTGCTTAGACGCTGAACGATCAGCAGTAGTATCTCTCCACCAGGCGTTATTTGTCTTTCACTTCGATCCGCTTGCTCTTGGCCTTTTCGCGTTTGGCCAGTGCCACGCGGAGCACGCCGTTGGTCATGGTGGCCTCGACCTTCTTGGCGTCGACGGTGGCCGGCAGGGTGAAGCTTCGGCTGAATGAGCCGAAATACCTCTCCTGCAGGTGATGCACGTGATCCTTCTCGATCTTCTCGTGCGTCTTTCTACCGGCGATGGTCAGTATCCCATCCTCCACGCTGACCTGGACGTCCTCCTTGCTCAGGCCGGGCAGTTCAGCTTCCAGAAAGATGTGATCATCGTCAGAGTAGATGTCCACGTCGTAGCCGCCGAACATTCCAGTTGGCCGAGAACCGTCCCAGATGTGCTCCAGCATGTGTTCGAATTCGGCAAAAGGGGAGAGGGGGCTGTCGAAGTCCAGAGTCCGATTCCTTGTTCTCAGTACTATGGGCAACATGGCTCATCACCTCCTTTGTTCTGTCCAGCTGCAGGTCCGGGAAAAACTCCCGTCACCTACTTTATTATAGGCCTCAAAAACTCTAAATCCTCCATTAGTGCATAGTGCAAAGCGCGTGCCAGAACGCACATTTTTCAACATCCTGCCCCGCGGATACTTATAGCCGCGGTGTTGGCTGACTTTTTCACGCCGGGCCAAAAAAAATGCCGAAACTCTGCCACAATGACCTCCAATGGCGCATTTTTGGCAGTCTGCTGAGCCTTGACAGGCAGGCCGCATGCCAGACAATGCGGTGATGAAGATTATCTACCTTGGTTCGGACTCTATCGGCGCAGCGTGCCTGACGGAACTGGCCGGCGGGCCCCATCAGGTCTTAGCCGTTGTTACTCAGCCGGACCGCCCAGCCGGCCGAGGACGCAAACTGCAAGCCACGCCCATCAAGTGCCTGGCCCAGCAGTTGCACTTGGAGGTTTACGCCGTGGAGGATGTCAATGCCGCCTCGGTCCTGGAGGATATCGCCAGGCTCGAACCTGATCTGCTCGTAACCTTCGCCTTCAATCAGAAGCTCGGCAAGGAGCTGCTGAGGGTCGCCCCGCGAGGAGCTGTCAACGTCCATCCCTCCCTGCTACCAAAGTACCGCGGCGCTGCCCCGGTGGCCAGAGCTATCCTCAACGGCGAGAGCCAAACCGGAATCAGCATAGTTAGAATGGTTGAGGAATTGGACGCCGGCGACATCTTCGCCCAGGAGCGTTACGAGATCGAGCCCCATCAGACCACCGGCAGTCTGGAAGAATATCTCGGCCGACAAGCAGCGCCACTATTGCTGAAGGTCCTCGACGAAATCGAAAAAAGCTCAGTCAAAGCTTCTCCGCAGGACCATACCCAAGCCACCGGTGCTCCCAAGATTAGAAAAGAGGAAGCCCTGCTGGATTTTTCCCGCTCGGCCAGCGAGTTAGTCAATTGGATCCGGGCCTTTACACCTTGGCCCGGCGCCTTTGCCTTTTTTCACGGCCAGGTCAGGCCCAAGCCCGAGCGGGTGGTAGTGACCTGGGCCGTGGCTGAGGGAACGGATTTATCGCCTGGCCGAGGGCCGGGAACCGTGCTGAAGGATCTTTCAATAGAGTGCGGCCAAGGGGCTTTGAGAATCGAGCGGATCAAGCCGGCCGGCTCAAAGGAGATGAGCTGGCAGGACTTCGTCAACGGCCGAAGGGTCCAGCCGGGCGACAGGTTCAGAGACTACGGGACTCAAGCATGAGTATTAGCCCGGCCAGGAATCTGGCTGCCAAACTGCTGAATAAGTGGTCGCGCTCGGGCCAATTCGCTGATGCCCTGCTCAGTCAGGCCCTGGATGCCTCTCGGCTCGACAGCCGCGACCGTTCGCTGGTGGCCGAGCTGTTTCTGGGGGTCATCCGCCGCAGAGAGAGCCTCGATTGTGTCCTGCAGGCGTTTTGCTCTCGGCCGCTGGCTCGGCTGGCAGCGGGTGGGCTGAATGTCCTGCGCCTTGGTGCCTACCAAATCATCTTCCTTGAACGCGTCCCCACATATGCGGCTGTGGACTCAGCCGTCCGGCAGGCGAAGAAGCTCAGCAGCAGCGGCCTGCATAAGCTCATTAATGCCACTCTGCGCAGCCTCGACCGCTCTTTGTCTGAGGAGGTGCTGGAAAGCAACGAAGAAGTCCTCAACAGGGCCCTGCCCCTGGAGCTGGGTAAGTGGCGATATTTCGACCGGGACATATTCGCCGGCCCCGATGATGATCCCGCCGAGCACATCGGGCAGGTTTATTCGTGTCCGGAGTGGTTGGCCCGGCGATGGTGGGCTAGGTTCGACCTGGCAGGAGCTGTTGGCGTTGCTTTGGCCAGCGTTCTTCGCGGCCCGGTAACGCTTCGGACCAATGGGCTGCGCACCAGCCGGGATCAGTTTCTAAAGGCCCTTGCCAATATGAACGTCTCTTCCGGGCCACTGGCCGATGGCCCCGGAGTCTGGGCTCGACAGATGGCTCCCATACAAAATCAGCTCTTTCTTGCCGGCCATTTCCAGCCCCAGGGCCCTACTGCTATGCAGGCGGGGCTCTTCAGCCAGGTTCAGCCCGGCCAAAAGGTACTCGATTTCTGTGCGGGCCTGGGCACAAAGGCCACCCACTTGGCCGAGCTGATGGATGATAAGGGACTGCTGGTGGCCAGCGATATCTCAGCTGAGAAACTCCGCCGCGCCCGGGCGAATGCCCGCCGGCTGGGCATCAGTTGTATTGAATTTTTGCTGCAGGACGAGCTTCCCGAACGTTTCGGGCCCGGTAGCTTCGATGTGGTATTAGTTGATGTTCCCTGCAGCAACACCGGGGTTTTGGCCGGCCGACCCGATGCCAAATGGCGCATACAGCCCCAGCATCTGCAGGAGTTGGCCCGCAAGCAAATGGCCATCCTCCGCCAGGCAGCAGAGTTTGTTGGGCCCGATGGTAGTCTGGTTTACAGCACCTGTTCAATCGAGCCGGTGGAGAACGATGAATTGACAACTGAGTTTAGCCGAGAGTGTGAGGGATGGGTTTTCGATGCCGACAAGGAATACATACCTTCTGTCAGCCCCGATCCGGGCGCCTGGCACGACGGCGGATACCTGGCCAGGTGGCGAAGAGGAAAGACTTAAGGCGTGAGGCGCAGTAAAACAAAGACAAGATACTCAAGTCTACAGCCTAAGGCCTACAGTCTAATTAAAGACGCTGATTCACAGAAAGAAATGGAGAAATTAGGCACTTCGTAAGCCAGATGGCAAGGGCCAAATGTTCGCTGCTTGACTAGGGCAAGCCAGCGGGGTAAACTTTATAGGTGCATATCTTAGCACGGTTGGCAGAGGTCAGCCGATGATGGTGCTGTTTATTCGATATCAGGGAGGGTTCTGGAAATGGCTAAAGAATCGTCGATGTCCAAGTATCTATTGCTGGCCGGCCGATTCGCCCTGCTGGCTATTGCTTCGGCCGGTCTGGGAGCCGCCATAGGTTTGGCTGTAGTCCTTTTCCGCGATGACCGGCAACTCCACGCCATCGGCGTTTTGGCTTTGGGGCTGGCCGCAGCTGGTCTGCTCTTGTCCCTGGCTGCTATCGTCACCCTCTTGTATCGCATTCTCGAGCATCACCGGGCTCAGCTCGATGCCTGGCACATATCGCAGGATAGCCAACGGCGCCTGGAAGGACTACTCCAGCAGATATCCGAAAACGTTTTGATCTCCGATGCTGCCAAGGAGGTCGTCTATCGCAGCCGCGACCGGGAGTTGATGAAAAACGCCATCCAGGAAGACATCGACCAGCAGGATTGGGAGGCGGCCTATCGCCTGCTCGAGCAGATGCAGTCGCGCTTCGGCTATTCTCGCGAGGCTGCCCAGTTCCGTCGTCTGGTCGATTCGCAGCGGTCCCGGGCCATCAAGGCTGTGATTGAAGAAACGCGGCTACAGGTCGATAGTCTCTGCGCCGCGGCCAACTGGAACGAGGCCCAGGCTCTTCTGGACAACTTGGCCGAGCAGTTCCCCAGTAGTTCCGAGGCCAAACGGATGGCCCAGCAGACCGTTAGCCAGAAACGCACCGAACACAAGGACCGGCTGCTGGCCGATTGGAATCAGGCCGTGGAAGATGAACAGATCGACCGCGGGATAATGCTTCTTCAGGAGCTCGATGAGTACCTCAGTCCTGCTGAAGCGGTGGACTTGAAAGAATCGGCCAGGGAAGTCTTTCGGGCCAAGCTGCAGAATCTCGGGGCGGACTTTAGCGTGGCGGTCAGCGAAAAGAAGTGGAATCAGGCCCTTCAGATCGGTCAGGAAATTATCACCGACTTCCCCAACTCCCGCATGGCTGAGGAAGTCAAAGGCAAGTTTGAAATTCTTGAGCAGCGTGCTCGGGAGCAGGCGGAAGTCTGAATCAGAATCCTGCGAGAATGAGAATAGACTCTACGCCTAATAGCCTGGAAGGATGTCGGAGCGGTAAACGTATTTTGCTTGAATTGATTTAATAGAATTGTGCTGAGTATGCTAATGGACTGCAGCTATCTTCGGCCATTCGCATTTCTGGGGCTAATCTGTTTTACGGCGGCGACATTTGCCGGTTGCAGCTCAGTTCCAGAGGAGAATGTAGCCCCTGAGAAGCCGCCTCTGAAGGTTGTCTCTTACAACATCAACTGGGGCATGCCTGATCGGCAGAAAGTCATTGAGTTTTTAGCTGAGGCTGACGCAGATGTTATCTGTTTGCAAGAAACACACAGGGACTGGGCAAACGTTCTGATAAATCAACTCCAAGGGCGCTATCCATATTATGTCTTTGAAGAATGGGGTGGTGCCGGGGGCATAGCCATAATGTCTAAATACGAACTGCAGAAGGTTAGGTTAGTCAAGCCTGAGGTAGGGTGGTTTCCCGCTCTTTTGGCGGAGGTCCAGACACCAATCGGCGCCATTCAGTTTGTAAATGTTCATTTGCGACCACCACTGGGTGAAAATGGTGCGCTCAGCCTGTCGGCTCTTCACAAAGCCCCGCAGATGCGCCTAAAGGAGATTCAGCAATTCATGGCCGAGGTGGATCGCGACAAGGCTACCGTTGTGGTCGGGGATTTTAATGAAAATGAAGAGGGTATGGCAGTGGGCTGGCTTATCGATCAAGGTTTCATCGATTCACTTAGTAGGTACGACAAGTCTTCGCCGACATGGAATTGAGAAGTCACTTCTAACATTACCCTTAGAAATCGATTTGATCATATTCTATACAGTAATTATCTGGACTGCACTGGGGCCAAGGTAGCAAACGTCAAGGCCAGCGATCATATGCCTGTGGTGGCAGTATTGGTTCTTAAAAGGCCGGAGTAACTCATTGGGCTGTCAGTTCAGAGAGTGATGATATGGAGCGACTTCGGTGATTGGTTTTCCTGTGGTGCAATTTGGAGGAATTGATGGTAAGCTGCGGTGAGAGTGTATAGTCGGCGGGAGTTGCTGCCCAGCGAGGATGTATTAGCGAAGTGATTGATCTGCACACACATACCACGGCCTCGGACGGCAGTTACTCTCCCACAGGGTTGGTGGAGTTGGCTGAGCAAGTCGCTTTAGAGGGCTTGGCCATAACCGATCATGATACGCTGGCTGGACTGGCTGAAGCTCAGCAGGCAGCAGAGGGGGCTAATCTGGAGTTGGTCAATGGTGTGGAGTTGGCCTGTAAGGTGCCGGTAGGGACGCTGCACATATTGGGCTACTTCATTGAGCTGGACGACCGGGCGCTGGGGGATCTGCTTGGCCGAATGGTCGAATCGCGTCGGAAGCGCAACCCTCAGATAATCGCTAAGCTCAATGAGCTGGGCTATGAAATAACCATGGCTGAAGTCCGGGCTCAGGCCAGCGGCCCGATCGTCAGCCGACTGCACATCGCCCTGCTAATGCTCGACAAGGGATACGTCGGCAATGTACACGAGGCCTTCGGCAGGTTTCTGGGAGACGAGGGTTCGGCCTACGTCCAACGGACCGAGCCTAAGCCCGGCGAGGCAATCGAGCTGATTCACCAGGCTGGTGGATTGGCAGTGGTGGCTCATCCAGTACATCTGCGAGCTGGCGATGAGCAGGAGTTGAGCAAGAAGCTCAAAGAATTGGCTGATCTGGGACTCGACGGCCTGGAGGTCTGGTATCCCGAACACACAGCCGAGCTGACCGAGCAGTTATGGCGGATCTGTCAGCGATTGGACTTGGCTGCAGTCGGCGGCAGCGACTTCCACGGGGCCGTCAAAGAGCACATCAAACTCGGCACCGGACGTGGGGGGTTGAATATTCCGCTGGAAATACTGGAGAGACTGAAGAAGCGATTGTCGAGAAAGTCCTAACCGCTAGTCTGTATTTCCAGGATTATTTGTTTTGGATTTCTTCCAAATACTCTTTGCGATCTTGGCCCCACTTTTCTTTGCTAATTTCGCTGGGTTTGCGCGAGCGTGCGAGAACTGGGCAACGCTCCTTGCCCGTTAACATATCACGGATCTTGTCTGGCGGATAGTGCCTGGATCGAAGTTCCTCAACGTAAGCTTCCCTTTCCTTGTCGGTATAACGAAGGGGTTTTATGCCCAACCAGACACCTGTAAAGGGCTCAAGGGCTCGGGCAGTGGAGTATACCTCGCCTAGCACGGACTGCAGTGTCGCCTTCTGGCGGGCTGCTAGAGCGATTTCCGGTTTGAGTCTCGTATGCCAGGGGAGCCCCTCTGCTTTTATTTTCTTCTGAAGATTTCCCCTAGTGTAAATATAGATGAGAAGTTCGCAATTCGTTGGTTCTTCCGAAGCGAATTCCCTCGGAAGGAACAAATTCCATTCAGCGTAGAGATCGGCATGACGTACGGTGCCAAGATCTACCGTCTGATAAGGCTGGTCCTGAGCGGCAGGACCGAGGAGTTTAGCCCTCAATTGGAAATCACCATAAGATGGTCTTGCTTTACGTGGTCTTATTTTCTGACGTGTTTCGTCTGTCGGGCGGACAGAAGACACCAAATATATGATGCCTCCTTCACACCGTTTGACCTCATGGACCGCAAACACCAGGCCAAGAACTTCTTCTTTAAAGGTGGCCTTCTCCAAATCGAATATATCTTCCAATATCGTATCAACCTCGACGACTTTCACGTCCGGATCTAGCGTGAAAATATTTGCTTGGATTTCCACGTCGTATTCGACTTGGCCGATCCGATATTTCTCCCACTGTCCATTATCAAGCAGGTGTCTCTTCTCCCAGCTTCGAATACGGTCCAGTTCGTCTAGCCAAGCAGTCATCCCCCAAGTAGCCTTGGGATTTGTGCTTGAATAGGCGGAGAGGCGTATGCCATCAAAGGTCTTGTCTCTGGCCGTGTCCCTTTTAAGTCTTTGTTTGAATGATTTGGTATCCAAAATTCTGGCAACAACGCCAAGTGGATCGATGCTCTTGGACCGTGTGGCAAGCTCATTGCCGACGAAGTATTGCCACGCGTATTTTCCGTTATCAATTTCCCTGAGTGTTTCTATGCCGTTTTCCCAACGCGATTCAACCACACCGGCTCCCCGTTGATACCAGACTTCAATGCCTTTTTTCAATTGGCCGTTCTGCAAATCTTTCCCAATAACATGAATTGTGCGAGCGTTTTCTGTTGCCTCAATAACCTGTGCATAAAGAGTTGCCTGCCCATTCGAAAGCAACACAAGAACTCCAAGCCCAGCAACAATGATTACAGCGGCAGCGGCGAATTTGGGCCAATGTTTTTTCATAATAGTTCTCCTTAGGCTGGTTTGTTTGGAGTCAGAATATGTTTGGGTTGACTGAGCAAGAGCTGCTGAGGCGTCGGTGAGGATGCGCTGGTCGGTGGTGGGGCTGGTCGTTGATCGCAGATTTTCTATGGAATGTTCCAGGTCATTTATGTTTTTCATGCTTCGGCTCCTGTTTTCAGAAGCGAGCGCAGTTTATCCAGGCCATAACGGTAACGGCTCTGGACGGTATTTACGGATAGGCCTAGCTGCTTGGCGATTTGGCGGAACTTCAGCTTGGCGTTCAGGTGCAGGACAATGGCCTGGCGCTGTTCGAAGGGCAGTTCGGTCAGGGCGGCTCGCAATCTGGTTGCTTGTTCGCTGTGTATAAGCTGGGCAGGCGGAGCGGCTGGATTGGCTGGGTGTTCGGGCATGGCTGAGAGAGAAACATTCTGACGCGATTTTGAACGAAGCACATCGCGGGCTCGATTAGCTATGCAGGTGGCCAGATAGCCTTTGAGGTTGCTGTGCAGACGAAATTGAGCGGCTCGGACGGCGAGGTCGACAAAGACGTCGTGGAGGCAATCCTCGGCCAGGGATCGATCGAGCAGTAAATTATGGGCAACAGTGAGCATGTGGTCCTTGTTTCTTTCGTAGATGAGGCGCAGAGCGGCCTGGTCGCCGCGGCGCAGCTGTCGTATCAAAAGACGATCTTCCAGCACAGGCAGTAATCCTCAAGGTGCAACAATCGAAGGCTCAATCAAATATATGACGATTGGAAGGGTTATTTTAGTCTATTTTTTTTGAAGGTGAAAGAGGGCCGGATGTATTTCGAGGAAACCCCCGTTTTACCTGGGGTTTCTTTTTTGTCATTCCGCACTTTGCGAAGCATCTTTCAGAGATGCGGAATCCATCTTTTTCTTTTTTATAATCAGTGTCAATCTGTGTTCATCTGTGGCTAATGTCTTTCTTCGTATCCTTCGTGGTGAGTTTTTTCCGTTTCTTCCTAAGGTCTCAAGCCTGTTTTTCTGGCCAAGTGCCGCTGAAGACTTCCACGGCTGGGCCGCTCATGTAGACGCAGTTGTCCGAGGCGGACCATTCGAGCTGCAGATCCCCGCCGGGCAGATGAGCTAGGATTTGCCGATCCGTGCGCTCGGTCAATACGCCAGCTACGCACACAGCCGAGGCCCCCGTGCCGCAGGCCAAGGTTACGCCGGCCCCGCGCTCCCAGGTGCGCATGATAACCTCATCGCGGCTCAGAACCTGCACCCAATGGACGTTGGTCCGCTGGGGAAAGAGGGTGCTGTTTTCGATCTCGGGCCCTAGCTTTTCGATGCCTAAGTTGGCAACGTCATCGACAAAGAAGACCGCGTGCGGATTGCCAATACTTACACAAGTCATGGCCATGGGTAAGCCGGCGATCTCAATTTGGTAATTGATGGCTTGGGTGTCGTCGATGACCATGGGAATCTTGGAGGCCTCTAAGATGGGCTGACCCATATTGACCCGGGCAGCGGCGACTTTGTCGTTTTCGATAGTCAGCTCCACGGTCAATATGCCGTTACCGGTCTCGATTTTCATGGGGTTCTCAGCCGACAGGCCGTGCTCGTAGGCGTACTTGGCTACGCAGCGGATGGCGTTGCCGCACATTTGGGCCTCGGAACCGTCGGGGTTGAACATGCGCATGCGGACATTGGCCTGCTGGGAGGGGCAAATAAGGATCAATCCGTCAGAGCCCACGCCGAAGTGACGGTCGGAAATGGCTACGGCCAACTTCTCCGGCTGCTCGACGCTCTGCTCAAAGCAATTGACATATACGTAATCGTTGCCGATTCCATGCATCTTGGTGAATTGCACGTCGCGCCTCTCTTTATCTGCTTTGTGCCTTTGTGCCTCTGTGCCTTTGTGCCTTCTTCCGTCCCAGGCCGGCTTCTCTGCGCAGCAGGGCGGCTTTGTCGGTTTTTTCCCAGGTGAAGGTGGGCAGTTCGCGGCCGAAGTGGCCGTGGCGGGCGGTTTCCAGATAAATCGGCCGTAGAAGTTTCAGGTGCTCTATCATGCCGCGTGGCTTGAGGGGAAAGTGCTTGTGAACCAATTTGGCAATGCGGTCCTCGGGAATCTTGGCCGTCCCTTCGGTGTCTACCAAAACGCTGATGGGATCAGCCACGCCGATGGCATAGGACATCTGGACTTCGCAGCAGTCGGCCAGCCCGGCGGCGACGATGTTCTTGGCAATGTATCGGGCCATGTAACTAGCCGAGCGGTCCACCTTGGAGGGGTCTTTGCCACTAAAGGCCCCGCCGCCGTGGCAGCCCCGCCCGCCGTAAGTATCCACGATGATTTTTCGCCCGGTCAGCCCGCAATCACCGTGTGGACCGCCGATGACAAACTTCCCCGTGGGGTTCACGTGGTAGATGGTGTCCTTATCCAGCAGCCGAGCTGGGATCACCCGCTTGATAATCTTCTCG
>DAOVKO010000199.1 GCA_030631725.1 Actinomycetes bacterium
ATGAAGATAAAAGAGGCACCCGAACGCTTTCGCAACTCCATTGGCCGCTACATCATCCTGCGCGACGCGGACCTGTGCACGCGCTGCGGCACTTGCATGCGCACCTGCCCCGCCGGCGTATTCTCTGTAACCGCCCGGCTCGCCCTGCGCCCCCGCGACTGGCTCTGCCCGGGACCCTGCGAGTCCGGCCAATTCGCATGTGTCCAGGCCTGTCCTGCCGGCGCTATTACCGTTCGAGCCAATCCCTTGCTCAACACCCTGGGCGATTTCCGTTGGCCCGCTGAACTGATACTCGACACCTGGGAGATGGCCCGTACTGGAAAAACCCCTACCGCCGACGAACTTCGCTACAACCTGGGCTCCTCCGGCGGAGGCTTTGACCGTATGCGGCTGCGCTTTCCCGACAAACCCGCCAAGAAAATCGACCCTGCCAAGGTCGATCTGTCCATCCGGCTCAACCGTCGCGAAGATGGCCGACCACTGACTATTGATGTGCCCTACTATGGCGGGGGCATGAGTTTCGGCTCGGTCAGCAGCTCCACAATGATTTCCCGGGCCCGGGCCTTTGCGGCTCTGGACTCCTTGGTCTGCACCGGTGAGGGCGGATACCCCGCAGTTCTCTATCCTTACGACCGCTACGTTATCACTCAGGTAGCCACCGGCCTGTTCGGTGTCAGCGAAGAAACCATCCAACGAGTCCGCATGGTCGAGTTCAAATATGCCCAGGGAGCCAAGCCCGGCCTGGGCGGCCACCTGCTGGGCGATAAAGTTACCGCCTCGGTCGCTCGCATGCGCGAAGCCGTCCAGGGCAGCGCTCTGTTTAGTCCCTTCCCCTTTCATAGCGTCTACTCCGTCGAGGACCATAAAAAACACGTCGATTGGATATTGGCCGTAAATCCCGACGCTGTCGTCAGCGTCAAGGTTTCCACTCCCACCGACGTGGACATGGTGGCCGTCGGCTCCTATTACGCCGGCGCCCACGTCATCCACCTCGACGGCTCTTATGGCGGTACCGGAGCCGCGCCGGACATCGCCAAGAAGAACATCGCCATGCCCATCGAGTACGCCATCCCCCGCGTTCACGGCTTTCTCCGGAACGAGGGCGTACGCCACCAGATGACCCTCATTGCCTCCGGCGGTATCCGTTCTGCTCACGATATTATCAAGGCCATCGCCCTCGGCGCCGACGGTGTAGTAACCGGCACCGCCGACATGATAGCCTTGGGCTGTGTTCGCTGCGGGGCCTGCGAGTCCGGCCGCGGATGTGCCCGCGGCATCGCCACCACCGACGAAGAATTGGAGAAACAATACGACCCCGAATGGGGCGCCCAGAGGATTTTCAATCTCTTCAACGCCTGGAACAGCCAGTTGCGCCGGATACTCGCTCGTTTCGGTTTGACCAGCATCGGCGAACTCGTCGGCCGAACTGACTTGCTTACTCACCTCGATTATGATTCCTTGGAGCTTACCCACGATGAGTGATTACGCCCGGCAGATTATCGCTTCCCGCCGTCCGTTATGCAGCGGGCAAAGGCCGTCTGCTAAGCAAGCCGAGGAGGGCGGCTGCGGCGTGGTCGGCTTTGCCTGTAATGTCCCCGTTTCCGGACGCCACATCTTCGCCCCCTCCATTCAGATGCACAACCGGGGCAACGGCAAAGGCGGCGGCATCGCCGCGGTGGGCTTCGATCCGGATAAGCTGGGCGTCTCCCGCAAAATCCTCGATAACGATTATCTGCTACAAGTTGCTTATCTACAGCCTCAGGTGCGTCAGGAAGTTGAACGAGAGATTATTAAGCCCAGTTATACCATTGACCATCAAGGCTGGGCAGAAACTATCGATGACTATCGCGACGTCGGCCTGGAGACCGAGCCTCCAGCGGTATATCGTTATTTTGTCAGGGCTGCTCCGGAGGCTCTGGAAGTTTTTGCCAAAGATCGCGGTCTGGAAGGTTTATCCGATCGGGCCTTGGAGGATGAGTTTGTTTATCAAACCACCTATCGCCTCAACAAACGCTTCTACGCCTCGCTGGGCGAGAAGGCCGCCTTCGTCCTTAGCCACGGGCGAAATATGTTCATACTCAAGATCGTGGGCTACGCCGAGCAACTCGCCCAGTATTACAAGCTCGAAGACTTCTCGGCTCATCTGTGGATCGCTCACCAGCGTTACCCCACCAAGGGACGAGTCTGGCACCCCGGCGGAGCCCATCCTTTCATCGGACTCAACGAAGCCCTGGTCCACAACGGCGACTTTGCAAACTACCGCTGCGTAACCGACTACCTCCGACAGCGCAACATCGAGCCTCTGTTTCTGACCGACACCGAAGTCAGCGTACAGCTCTTCGACCTCCTCGTCCGCGTCTACGGATATCCGCTCGAGTATGTCATCGAGGCCCTGGCACCCACCACCGAGTTGGATTTCGACCTGCTGCCCCAGGCCAAGCAGAAGATTTACCGACGCATTCAGGCCAGCCACATCGCCGGCTCACCGGACGGCCCATGGTTTTTCATCATTGCCCGCAACGACACAGAAAACAATCAATTCCAGCTTATTGGCATTACTGATACTGCCATGCTCCGTCCCCAGGTCTTTGCCTTGCAGGACGGGCAGGTCCAGATCGGTCTGGTTGCCAGTGAAAAGCAGGCCATCGACGCCACGCTTGAGTCTCTGGCAGGCGAGGACGAGCGTTTTACTCCTATTGCCGACCGCTACTGGAACGCCCGCGGCGGCTCCCACACCGACGGCGGCGCCTTTATCTTCACCCTCAAGAACGACGCCTCCGGGCCCACACTCATTTGCACCGACAAGTTCGATCGGCCCATAGAAATCCCTGCCGCCCAGCAGTGTCGCTTCGGCAAGGCCAAACCTACCTCAATTGACCATGAGCATCTCGAGCATCTGCTCGACCAACATCCTGCCGACGATACCGCCGTCCAGCTCTTCGAACTGGCCGTTGAGCACCTTGCCGATTGGACCTTTGAGAATCTCGCCGCCTTCTGTCAGGCCCTCCAACGCTATGCCGCCAACACCGACGACCACAAGCAAACCGCCATTGACCTGCTCACTTTACTCAACGATCGAAAGTACCCCGTGGGGCACAAGAAGCCCGCCTCGGTTTTGGAATGGATCCGTCAAACCCTGTGCAGCATTTTGCTTGCCACCCCTGAAATCGCCAGCGAGGGCACCGGTTGTTTTCACCTTATTGACTGCCGGACCGCCTCGGGCCTGCGACCGCCCGCCGATAGCGAGCAGGTCCTGCTCATTGATGCTCATGGTTTTCCGCCCGAGGGCCCCCAAAGCGATGCTGGCTTGCTGGTCGGGGCCGCCAAACTGGGTTGGAAGCGCTTTATTGCCTTCAATTATGCCGGCCAGCGCTTCCTCAGCTGCGGGCTTGGTCCCGACACCGTAGACATCAGGATCGACGCCTACGGCTCCGTCGGCGATTATTTAGCCAGCGGCATGGACGGCCTGGAATTTCACGTTCACGGCAACGCTCAGGACCAACTTGGCCAGATACTCAAATCCGGCAAATTGGTCATCCACGGCGACGTCGGCCAGACCTTTATGTACGGGGCCAAGGGAGGCGAAGTCTATGTTTTGGGCAATGCTGCCGGCCGCCCGCTCATCAACGCCGTCGGACGACCACGCGTGGTCATCAACGGCACTTGCCTGGACTTCTTGGCCGAGTCCTTCATGGCCGGCGACCCCCTCAACGGCGGCGGCTTCGTCGTCCTCAACGGCATCTGCCTTGACCAGAGTGGAAACCTTGAGGAACGGCCCACCCCCTACCCCGGCTCAAACCTCTTCAGCATGGCTTCCGGTGGGGCCATCTACGTACGCGACCCCCATGCCCGCCTGGTTAACGAGCAGCTCAACGGCGGTGAGTTCGCCAACGTCACCGAGGAGGATTGGAATCTCATCTTGCCTTATTTACAGGAAAACGAACGCCTTTTCGGCATCCGCGTAAATGATTTGCTCACCGTTTACGGCGTCCGACGGCCATTCGAGCAGGTCTATCGTAAGG
>DAOVKO010000203.1 GCA_030631725.1 Actinomycetes bacterium
GGAGGCGTCCCATAGCCGAGATGATTTCCTGAGGGCCGGCTGCGTAGCCGATCCGCCACCCGGTCATTGAATAGGGCTTGGACAAACTGTTGAAGGTTACGGTTGTTTCCATCAGGCCGTCAGCCAAGGTGGCAAAGCTGACAAACTTCTGGTCGCCATAGACGAGGTTTTCATAAATCTCGTCGGAAAAGATGATGATGTCCTTATCGACCACGGCTTCGGCGATGGCTTTGAGTTCATCCGGGGTGTAAGCGAAGCCGCCCGGATTACTGGGCGAGTTGAGCACCAGTACTTTGGTGCGCTCGTTGATAACCTGGATGATCTGCTCGGGCCTGAGTTTGAAATCGTTTCCTTCTTGGCCGCGCAGCTCGACCACCTTGCCGCCGGCCAATTTGATCTGCTCGGGGTAAGTGTTCCAGTAAGGCGAGGGGAGCAGCACCTCGTCGCCGGGCTCGATGAGGACCTGAAAAGCACCGTACAAGGCGTGTTTGCCCCCACAACTGATTATCACTTGACTGGGCTGGTAATCCAAGCCGTTTTGACGCCGCAGCTTTTCAGCAATGGCCTTCTTCAGTTCTGGCGCACCACTCGCCGCGGTATATTTGGTCAGTCCTTCGTCGAGACCTTCTTTGGCAGCGTCTTTGATGAAGGCTGGGGTGTCGAAGTCGGGTTCGCCGGCTCCGAAACTGACCACGTCGATCCCTTCAGCCTTCATTTGCTTGGCCTTGGCCGAGACCGCCAGGGTGGCCGAGGCGGCGATATTCGCGGCTCGCTTGGAAATGCGTATCATCATTATCTCCTAGTGCTTTGCTTGGATTTATTAGTCACAACCGGCGGGTAGTTTATCGGCTCAGATTGGCCCCGTCCAGGCGGTTTTTTCACGGCTTTGGGCCAGTCTGGCGCGGCCTCCGTCTGCCCAATCGCAATGCGCTCAATTCCCGGGGGGACTTGGGTAACCCGCGACATAACGCCAACTGAACAATGCCCGGCAAATGGCTGTTATGGGCGCAAAAAGGGGGTTGAATGCTCATTTTGTTAGTAGTATGTTAGGGTAGGTCCGCGGGGGATAAGTCCGCTGGGCTGGGTCAACTGAAAGATCAGAACCATTCGTAAAGGCGAAGCAGGCTGCTTTACCGGCAGAGGCCCTGGGGCCGGAGCAGGGGCATTGTTCGGCCGGCAAGCAAGGCGTCTTCGCCGGGCCAACTGAAAGGAGGGCGGTTTATGGCTGGAGGTGAATTCTTTTGTCCGTACTGCAAGCGGCTCTTACCGAGCTATTTTGTGCCGCTGGGTCATCAGCGGGTGGCGGTGATCTGCTTCGAGTGTCACATCGAGCAGCAGGATATTCATCCGCGAAAAAAGTCGCGCTCGGCGCCGGACCGGGTGAGAAGAATACTCACCGCAAAAATGTATCTGGCCTGGAAGCTGGTTTGCGTGGACGGATTGGCTCACGCGGATGCAGCCAGAATGCTGGGGATTTCTCAGCAGTCGCTCAGCGCCAGGCTCAGCCGCGCTGTCAAGTACGCCGTCAGGTTGAGGGAAAGCGCAATTATTCGAGGACGCGATGAGAGTCAAGCAAGCCAAGGTCTATTACATCAGCGGCGATCGGCTGGATAAGTTCCCCGCCCGGATCGGTGCTTCTCGGGGATTCCTGGCTCGGGCCGAGCCCGATGAAATCGTCCAAGCCTGCGAAGACCGAACGTGCCCCCGTTGTGGCAGCGAGATGGAAATCTGTGGAGTTGCCGGGCTGTGCGAGATCTGCGGTTTTCGCTTCTAGTTTTCAGGATAGCAGGTGAGTACCTATCGGTTGAGCAGGAAATTCAGCAGTGCGGTTGAGCCCACCGAGCGAGTGGTGGAAGTGGCCAGCATGTTCGGTCTGGGACTCGACGACAGTCGCGACGTAACCGTGCTGGATGATCTGGAAGTGCGGATCGGGCCGGGCCAGGTCGTCTATATCACGGGTCAGTCCGGCTCGGGCAAGTCGGTGCTGCTGAAGGAATTGAAAGAGCGGATTGACGAGTGGCTGGACCTGGACGATTTGCAAATCGAAACTGCCAAGCCCTTGGTGGATTGTTTTGCAGGGGAGCTATCCGAGGCGTTGTACTACCTGTCGCTGGCGGGGCTCAATGACGCCTTTGTCTTTTTGCGAAAGGCCGGCGAATTGTCGGACGGGCAGATGTACCGGTTTCGCTTGGCCCAGGCGATGGCCAGAAAATCGAGATGCGTATTCATCGACGAGTTCTGCGCCAAGCTGGATCGGATAACCGCCAGGATAATTGCCGCGAACGTCCGGAAGTTTGCCGACAAGTTCAAGACCACTTTTGTAGTGGCTACAGCCCATGACGATTTGTACGAGGATCTGAGGCCGGATGTCTATATCGAAAAGCTCTTCGGGAATCGCTGCCAGATCGAGAAAGATAAAGGAACAACAGAACAGTAGAATAAATCACCTGTTCAACTGTTTTCCTGTTGTCTTCCAGGAATAGCCTATGTCCAGCAAGCCCAAACCGAGAAATGGTCATGCATCTCGGCCCCATCAAGTAGAACTTAGCGGAGCCGACCAGGCCAAGGGCGAACTGTTGGCAGACAAATACCATTTGCAGGTAGTAGATGTACCGCTGGCTAAGCTAGAACCAGCGAGGTGCAACCCCCGGCAGATTTCCAAGAAGGAAAAGGCCGATCTGAAAAACAGTATGGTCCAGTTCGGCTGCGTGGAACCCTTGGTGGTTCGCCAAGAAGACTACAGCATCATCGGCGGGCATCAGCGCTATTATGTCGGACTAGAGTTGGGTTTGGAGAGTTTGCCTTGCACGGTTTTGGATATCTCCGAAGCCGAGGCCAAGGTACTCAATGTGGCCCTGAACAAGATTCATGGGGATTGGGATGTCGCCAAGCTCGAAAACCTGCTGGCCGAAATCGAACTCGGCCCGCTAGATATTGATTTGACTGGATTCGATGAGGTTAGTTTGGACGAATTGGGTATAGGTGCTGAATCTAAGGAGCCCGCGGTTCTGGCCGATGTTAAGATTGAATTGCCGCCTGTGACCGTAGCAGTCCTGGCATTTATTCCCCTTGAGCTGTGGCAGGATTATGGAGATTACTTCCGGCGTTTGGCCGAAGAAGATGGCCTAGATATTCACATAGGCAGCGAATCGGAGTGCTGAATGGTTAGTGTGGAATTATTCCGAAGCCAGAATGACGATCATGCCAAAGACGGATAACACTTACTTTGTGGGCAAGTTAGCTTTGCGCGAGTACTTTCTGCAAAAGTACCACTTTGAAAAATGTTTCGCAGCAGCCCGCCGGCCCTTGGTGCTGGATGCTTATCATGGGCAAGGCCTGCTTTGGCAGGAGCTGTGCAAGAAGTACCCTTGTAAGGTGATAGGCCTAGACGTCAAACCCATCAAAGGCACATTGAAGATATCCAACCTTGTATACATGCGCCATTTTGACTTACCGTACGAGATCATCGATCTGGACGCCTACGGCGAACCCTGGCAAGCTTGGGATTGTGTCCTGCAAAAGTCCCCGCAATCGGCCATAACTGTATTTCTGACGCAGTGCTGGGTAGGAATCGGTGGCGGCGCGGTGAGTCATCTATGGAAATCGTGGTGTGGTTTACCTCTGGCTACTCCAAATTGGCTGGCCTGGAGAGCCAGAGATTATATGCGACAGGTGGCCCTTTCCAGATGCTTAAGCAAGTGGAAGGTCATAGAAGCTAAGCAAGTTATGGAAAAGAATGTTCTTGGCAGTCCCTCGAGACATTGGTATATTGGCCTGCGTCTTGTTCGGGGCCCAAACAATGCGACTGATCTATCAGCCTAAAGGCCAAGCTAGAGAATACTGCCCGCTATCTCTAAATCTATCCTGGCAGTGCGGCCACGAATGTCGATACTGCTACGTACAGCGAATGCGACGCTTTCAGCCTGGACGTAAATTGACC
>DAOVKO010000043.1 GCA_030631725.1 Actinomycetes bacterium
GCAGACCATGCTTCATTCAGTTTATCGATGCTGACATACCTGCCTTTGAGCCATTGCCGAAACGCTTTCCGGCAGTGCTCGCAGTAACAGGCGTTGGCATGGTGCTGCACTTCATCCTGGATTGTGTATCCATAGAGGGCCGGATGCCCACCTGCTAATCGAAGCTCATCGGTGATCTCTTTCCGGCCGACCGCACGGTTCTGCGGGTGCGTAAAGCAGGCATTGAAAAAACCATCCGAGGACTGCTTTCCATCGGGTCCAAGAGGACGGCCGGGGCCGAAACCACCCGATCCGATCCGATAGTGGCCGATAACGCCGACGAAGGCGGCGGCGTCAAGGTCCCTTCGCGACACATCGGTATGCAACACCGTGTTCATGTGGGCTTCTTCGAAATTGCGACTCTGAGCCAACACCTGCCCATCGGGGCCAACGCGAAAGTCCATGGGCGCGTAACAACCCGTCGCGACATAGGTGCGGTAGTCCCTGTGAGGAAGAATGACCAGAATTTCCTGGATGGTCCTGCTCACATTCTCGCCCGATTTGGCATCTAAACGAAGTCGATAACTTCCCGGCGGCAAATCGCGGGCTTCGATATGAGTTGTCAGGCCGGCTGCTCGAAGTTGGCCCTCGTAGAGCGTTTCAATGACAGCCCCATCTCTGTCCGTCAGCTGTAACCTCGTGCGCGGGCGAATGCCCCTGGCGATACCCGGTACTTTGATAGTCACCCGCCCATCTTCCCAGTAGGTTCTTTGCTCACCCAAATCGATCTTTAGAGAACCAAGCGGTCCGCTATTTTGCTTTTCGTCCTCGGCCAGACAAATCCAAGGCATAGCCGAAACAACGAGCGCTATCGACAAAACAAACGAAAGATTAACTTTCCGACCTAGTGTAACCATCAAATCGCTCCTTTAACAATTAACAACATGAATCTGGAATTTCCCATTTACACGCCTAGAAAACATTGTTTTCTCTGAACTTCTCCTCAAAGTCTAGACAAAAATCGGGACATTTTAATACTACAGCGCAGCTTGGCACGAGGTAAATTGATATACGCCCTTATAATCAAAGCTCTTACACCAATGTAAGTCGAATTTGTTTTGAAGAAAGCGGTAAATGCGAGATTTTTACATAACTTCTTCATGAAGAACGAATTAGAATCGAGCGGCATGTGCCAAGCTGCGCTGTAGTATTAAGGAAAAAAGAGTGCTTGCAAAACAGCAGGGCAGGTATATATTGCGAGACAGATTGAGGACTTAGCGTTTTGCCGCCGGGTGCGTTGTCCGGTCAGGCAAGACGCCGCAGGCCCCAAAGGGCCTGAACGGTTACAGCTAAGTAATGTTACGTGGAGAACCCCAGCCTAAGGGAGTGTGCAGTGCTTACAGAAACTTTTCTTGGCAATTTGGATGAGAGATGGCATCAAGTGTGTGGTGCTTGGCAGACTGCCCAGCAGATCACCCATAGCAATGTCCAGGTGAAAATAGCCTATCAGCCGCCCAGCGAACCGGCTTTTGTCAGTTGGGTGGTGATGTGGCAGGAAGCTGACGGGACGCTCAAGATGTCCTTCACACAGGTCAACGGCGACGTAGCTCATTATCCTCCCACATACAACATGGCCGTACCCGGGGTTGAGTATGTCCTCAAGACCCTGAAGAGCAGCGACCACGGCGCGACTTGGCAGGATATGAATTGTGATGAGCTTCTGGACCAACTGAATAGCGGCAACAGCCACGAGCATTATGCCCGCTGTCTCCAACGCCCCGATGGTTCGCTGCTGCGAATACTGCAGTGGTCCAACCCCGAAGTCAAGCTAGACAGTTGGCCCAGGGCAAATGACTATGCCTATAATCCTGACTTTGAACACCTGCCCTGGCCTTTTCAGCCAAGGATGCGCCAAGATCCGTACTATCCCAAACACTGCTTTGTTCAGGAGAGCTTCGACGGCGGCATGACGTGGCAAACCTGTTATAGCGGCAAGACGGGCGTCTGGATGAACATGTTCCGGCTGCTGGCGGACGGCAATCTGTGCGCCACCGTCACAGCGGGCGATAACAGAGACGATTTCGTACTATATGAGTCGAGTGATTGGGGCAGAACTTGGTCCGGGCCCGCGGTTGCATTGCCCGAATTGTGCCGAAAATTGTGCGACCGCTATACTGAGGAAAATGATCTTATCGAAACATCCAACGGCGGATTGCTGATCGTGCACCGCTGTGCGAATTCTCTGCCGTTTCAGAGTATCATCAGACGGTCGGCGCCGGGCAAGTACGAACTGGAATCGTTCAGCCCAATGGTCATCGGCGATAACATCGGCCAACCGTTCCTGCACAAGGGCAGCGACGGGACAATCTGGCATTGTGGCGGATCGGGTGCTATCTGGGCAACGCTCGACGAAGGTGAGAATTGGCAGAAGGTCTTCACGCCGGGAAACTTGTATTATCCGCAACTGCTGGAGACACGCCCGGGGCACATCATGTCTCTGAGTCACTATCGAATTGGGGATGATGCCTTCCCCCACTATTTTGACTCGGCCATCAGGCAAGTGGAGTTTGATTTCGAGCGATGCGGCATCATCAGGCAGTCTGCAGGTCGGTATCCTTTGGGAAGCGCTAATGAAACATCTATCCTGTTGGCAAAGGATACGAAGCTGCGCGATCTTCATATGCACGTCGAAGCCCAGATGGGTTATGCAGTGTCACTGCTGTTTCATGCCGACGCCGATGCCAAATCCTACTATGCCTATCGTGTGGAACTGACGGATCGCGTCGACAACTACCAGGAGGATTGGGACGGACACTTCCGCAAACTCATGCATTCGATAGTCAAAGTCGTGGACGGCAAGGAGACAATCCTGTGGCAGCGGGGATTCGGCCGTCAGGTCAGCGGTGGTTGGATCGAGATGCAGGTAAAGGTCGATGGTGACTTGATCCAAGGCGCCTTTCGTGCGATCGATACGGCCGGGCGGACGACACGCCACACCGAAGCATACTATGTCTCCGTACGCGACAGCGAATTGGCCGCTGGCACAGTGGGCCTGCGAGCCGAAGCCGTCCCGCCATACCTGACGGGGCCGGCAGCATTCAGGAATATTCAGGTGTATGACAGTCCTATGATGATTCGCGATCTCTGGCGGCATGAAAGCTTGCTGCCGGGCGCGGGAAAGTCCACCGCGCTGGAGAGCGATGGCGGTCGAGGCTCGTGACGGCGATCAGCACCCCTGGTCGCCCCCGAAGCTACTGCCCCCCCCACTTGGGCGGCTTCGACTGTAAGGCCGTCCCCTCAAACAGAAGAGAAAATTTGGGATTTTTCCAATGAATGATCCCGAATAGATCTGGCCGAGGCCAAGAATCCCATTATCGTCGAACGTGTGGAAGTGCTGGTCACATACAGCTAACAGCGAAAACGCTTGAATTTTCAAGACAGACTTGATCTTCTATCGGAAATGAAGTTTCGCGGCGTAGCTGAGCAGATGTACATGGGAAATTCCGGCTTGGATAAGGATTAAGGGAGACACTGTCTTGAGGCCGAAAAACACTCTGGCCGTCGGTAGCAGAAGAATCAAAGACGAACTCTACAGAACGACTGATTATGACGGCATTTGGTATCTGAATAATGCCGGCTTTGTCATTCGCTTGGAAGGCACCTACATATTCGTGGATCCTATGCTGCACCACGACGAATCCGAACTAATCAGTCGGAGAGAAAAATACAGGCGGGGCTTCCTGCTGACATCGGAGCTACGGCACTACGATGCGGAAGAAATCGAGTCTCTAGCTGCTCATTTTCCACTGTTGGCAGCAGAGATAGAAAAAGTCGACTATCTACTCATATCCCACGATCACGGTGATCATTTACATAAACGATCCATACAGCACATTGCGTATCTGAATCCTACCGTCCTAGCGCCAAAACCGTGTCATGCGCTGCTCTCTGAGGCAAATGTCGACAAGGATTCTATCCTCGATGCGAAATACGGATCTAAGAGGCTCTAATGCTCTGTTGAAAGCCTCTTTCTGCCATTGCGAGGCCCCAGAGGGGCCGTGGCAATCTCGACTTCTGAGCTTTGAGATTGCTTCGCGGAGTTTATGCCCAGCTACGAAGTGCTCGCAATGACCCGGCCCGATATCCTTTCAACAGAGCATTAGAGCCTCTTATTCTGCCGCACAGAGTTACTAATGAAAATCCAGGAGCAAAAAATGATCCATTTTGGGATCTATGGATGTGGGGATTGTTGGCATCGGGTCGCTGGCGAGGACTTATGCCCCGGCTATCAATGAACTGCCGAAGGCCAAGCTGATATGGTTTCCGGGGGTTGGCCGAAGGGGCGGGCCAGAGCTGGAATAATAGTTAGAAAATTTTGCTTGATTTTTTCGGGCAGAAATGGTATCATAATTATTCTGTCTCTGGGGTAGGAATATCTGGGCCGGGCGAGGTCGTAGCCCGTTCGGCGGGGAGCAAGTCATGGAGACGCTGCACAAAGCATTTTTGCCGAGGCTGTGCGGGGCTGCTCCGCTTGTCTGCTTGGCCTGAATGTGCTCATTGTGAGACCGGGAGTGCAAAAGCTCAAAGAACGCGGGGATTGAGATGAAAAAAATTGTCGATGTCCAGATAGGCCAAGTCGAAACGGGCAAGGGAAAAGTAATACTGCAATCGAAAGCCATTGGCTCCTGCATCGCTATTATTGCCTACGACCCTACGAGGAATATCGGCTCACTCGCCCACGTTATGCTGCCCGGCAGCGCTCCTGCGGGCAAGAAACCGAGTGAGAAAACAAGATACGCCGCTAATGCCATTGCCACTATAGTCAGCAAAGTGAGCCGCCTGGGTTCAAGAAACGATGACCTCGAGGTGACTCTGGTCGGGGGCGGAAACGTACTCAATAGAGCCGATGACACCATCTGCAAAGATAATATCGAATCAACTCTGCAGCTATTGAGCAAAAAAAGCCTGAAGGTAAGAGCCCAGGCAATCGGGGGAACAGACAGAAGAAGTGTCTCTCTCGACGTCGAGAGCGGAATTGTATCCTATAGCGAAGGTAATGGTAGCGAAAGACAACTGTGAAGTCTGCACAACACAATCCGAGAGTAGAAATAGATAATGAAGATGAAAAAGAGAAGAAGAAGTTTCCGCAAACCATAATAGAGCTAGAGGCGATATGATCTCGCAAAAATACAAAATAGGGATAATGGCCGTCCTTATGGTCGCTGTCTGTTTTTTCATGTACTACTTTCATGTCTTTCTTGGAGCAGGCACTCTTGTTAGCCACGTATTTTATATTCCAATTATTGTGGCCTGCATTTGGTGGAAAAGAAAAGGTTTGATCGTAGCTGTTTTTTCATCGGCCTTTTTGATTATCAGCCATATTGTTCTCAGACCGGACGTGGCCACGGCTGATGATTATTTTCGTGCTGCGATGTTTCTGATTATCGGCTTTATAGTCGCTGCCCTAAGTGAGCACATTGCAAAGGATCAGGATCTGCTCAGAGCCGCCAATCAGCAGCTAACAGCAAGCCAACAACAGCTAAAAGCCTCTAATCAGCAGTTACAGGCCAACGAGCAACGACTCCGGGCAGCTAATCAGCAGTTGAAGGCGACTGAGCAGCAGCTTAGAGCCGCCAATCAACAATTGGAAGCCAGCAATCAACAACTCCGGGCCAGCGAAGAGGAACTGCGCAAGGTTAACCATGAGCTTGAGGAGTGTGTCAAGGAACTGCATTGTCTTTACGGGCTGTCTCAACTCGTCGAGCGGCCCGGCACGACGGTAGAAGAGATCTTCCAGGCTCTGGCGGAACTGATGCCGGGGGCCTGGGAATATTCAGAGATTACCGCTGCTCGAATTATCCTGGAGAACCGTCGCTTCCAAACCGCCAATTTCCGCAAAACCCCCTGGCTGCAATCTGCGGATATCAAAGTGCACGGCAGAAAGGCCGGGACTATAGAGGTCTGCTACCTCCAAGAAAGACCGCCAATGGATGAGGGGCCTTTCCTGAGAGAAGAAAGAGAGCTATTGGATCTATTGGCCGAACGCTTGGGCCATACTGTCGAACGCATCCGGGCCGAAGAAGAGCTCAAAGCTGCTCATCAGCAGCTATTAGCCGGCGAACAACAGCTAAAAGCCTCCAATCAGCAGTTACAGGCCAACGAGCAGCAGCTTAGGGCCGCCAATCAGCAATTAGAGGCCGACTTCGTTGAGCGGAAGAAGGTGGAGCTGGCCCTGCGGGAAAGTGAGCAACTGTTTAAGGTAATGGTGGAAACGGCTTTTGATGGAATAAATATCTGTGAGTACGATCCGGACACGAGGAAAAGGCGCCTTGTTTTCTGCAATGACCGCTATGTAGAGATGTCCGGATATACTCGGAAACAACTTGCCAAAGCGGAAAACCTAAATGAGTTGGTCATTCGTCAGGGTTCAACGGAGGAAAAGGCCCGGGACTACGATTGCATAGTCAATGAAATATCATTTACGGGACTGTCTTCCTGGAAACGACCGGACGGCAAGGAAAATATTTATGAATGGTCGGCGGTTTCCATCAAGAAGGGGGACAAGTTTCACATTATCGGCGTAGACCGCGACATCACCGAGCGCAAGAAGGCTGAGGCGAGACTCCGTGACTATCGGCGACGGCTACGGGAACTGGCCTCCGAGCTGGTATTGGCCGAGGAGCATCTGCGGCGGCGAATCGCCAGGGACCTGCACGACGACGTGGGCCAGGAACTCCTCTCGATCAAGATGCGCCTCGCTGAGCTGCGTAAAGGTCGGGCTTCGGCCAAGCGGACCGCTGCCCTGGAGGGAATCCTCAAATCTATCGACAAGACGATTCAGAACACGCGCTCTTTGCTCTTCGATCTGAGCCCGCCGGTGCTTTACGAGCTGGGATTCGAACCGGCCGTGGAGTGGCTCACGGAAAAGCTTCAAGCCGACCACGGCATCGCGGCGGTTTTCGAGGACGACGACCAGGCCAAACCGCTCACAGATGATTTGCGCATCGGGCTGTTCCGGACGGTTCGGGAATTGCTGCTCAATATAGTCAAGCACGCCCAGGCCAAGAGCGTCAAGGTTTCTGCCCGAAGAGACGGTCCGAATATCCGAGTGGAAGTGGAAGACGACGGCGTGGGGTTCGATGTTGAGCAAACCCAAATCCCTGGGGACCTGAGCAACGGCTTCGGCCTGTTCGACATTCGCGAAAGACTCCGCCACTTTGGCGGAACCTTCCATTTACAATCCAAGCCCGGGCAGGGAACGCAGGTAACACTGTTGGCCCCGGTAAAGAGCGAGCAAGGCCATTCATAAGGAGAGGCGGATGAGTATCAGGATTGTATTGGCGGACGACCATCAACTCTTCCGCGACGGTCTGTCCGCTCTGCTGGCACAGGAAGCCGAGCTGGAATTGGTCGGCGAAGCCGCAAATGGCCGAACGGCAGTGGAACTGGCCGGTGAACTGGCCCCCGACGTGGTGGTCATGGATATCAGCATGTCCGACCTGAACGGCATAGAAGCGACCCGCCAGATCGTGCAGCGGACGCTGGCAACGAAGGTTCTGGCCCTGTCGATGCATTCGGACAGACGATTCGTGGAGGGCATGCTCCAGGCCGGTGCCAGCGGTTACCTGCTGAAGGATTGCGCCAATGAGGAATTTGTGCGGGCAATCCGGGAGGTGGCAGCCGGGCGAACTTACCTGAGCCCCGCAGTGGCGGGGCAGGTGGTGGAAGAGTACGTGCACGGGGAGCGGGCAAAGGCGGGAGCGCTGTCGAGACTTCTGACGGCCCGCGAGCGCGAGGTGCTCCAACTGGTAGCCGAGGGACTCAGGACCAAGGAGATCGCCAACAGGCTGCACATCAGCTCCAAAACGGCCGAGACCCACCGCCAGCAGCTCATGAATAAACTGAATATCCACAGTGTGGCCGAACTGACCAAATTTGCCGTCCGTGAGGGACTGACCTCCCTGGACAAGTAAATCCCCAGAGACAGCTAGGCCGGAAACACTTAGAGTGCCTAAGGGTTTTTCCCCTACCTAAATCAATGGAATCCCCTATGTTATCGGTCCATAAGATTAGCCGATACTATCTTTGGTACAGGGGGAAAGCAGAATCTTGAAGATCCCTGCATGACTAGCAGGGGGGGGAGCCAGTAAGGGGTCCTCACGCTGCGGGGGGCTGGTTTCGGGGGGAAAACTGGATCAGCGTTGGATGGGGGGAGTCGCTAAAGGTCGGCTCCCCGCTTTTTTTTGCGCGGAGCAGTTGGGCTAACGCCCCCGGGCTACATCCCTTCCTGTCATTCCTGCGAAGCTTGTCCCTGCGGAGGCAGGGAGCAGGCTTATCACCGCTTTGGCGGTAATCCATCTTATATTTAGCCCCCAGGTTTATCCTTCTTGTCATCCCCGTGCAGGCGGGGATCCATCCTATATTTAGCCCCCAGGTTTATCCTTGTTGTCATCCACGCGCAGGCGGGGATCCATCTTATATTTAGCCCCCAGGTTTATCCTGGGGGGTTTTTATTGCTTTGTCCCTCAAGCCTCAAGCCTCAGGCCTCAAGCCTTTCTGTGTGCCTTTGTGCCTTTCTTTACCCCCTGATTTCCCCAATACCTTTAGGCATCTGAGAGCCGATAAAGGGCTGCAGATGCTAAAGGATTAGTGTATAATGCAATGCGCTGGAGACGCCGGGGGGTGAACGAGGGATATTATAGGACCTTGGCAGGAGAAGCAGGGGAGCGATTTGTAAGAATGGACGAGAGAATCTTGAACGAATCATCTTTGCCTAAGGTCCCCGGTTACAAGATAGGCAGGTCTCTGGGCACTGGGGCCGGCAGCAGAATCTATTCAGTCCGCAACCTTGAAACGGGCCAACTACTGACCCTCAAGCATGTGCTCAGGCGAGAGCCCCAGGACGAGCGCTTTGTGGTGCAGGCTCTGAATGAATACCGGCTGGGCAGCAAAGTGAACCACCCGGTGCTTCGGCGGGTGCTGGAAATGCGGAAGAAGGGGCTGCTGAGCGTCCGGGAAGTGTTTTTGTTCATGGAGCAGGTCAAAGGCAAGCATCTGGAAGAACAGCAGCCGACGGATTTGGCGTTTATCCTGCGAACGATGGTTCCGGTCAGCGAGGGGCTAGCCTCTATTCACCAGCTGGGTTTTGTTCATGCCGACGTAAATCCGCGGAACACACTTCTGTCTCCAAGCGGTCTGGTCAAGCTGATCGATTACGGCTTGTCCTGCCCCATCGGCACGGTCAAGGACCGGGTTCAGGGCACTTTGGTTTTTCTGTCTCCCGAGCAGGCCCGGATGGAGCAGATCGACCATCGAACGGACATATTCAACTTCGCGGCCGTGCTCTATTGGCTAGTAACATCGCGGACGATCGGCCCGCCGGAAATCGGGCAGAACCTCGGCGGGCGAGGGCACCTTGTGCCACCGCAAGAGTTGAATCCGAATCTCAGCGAGTCGCTCGGCCAATTGCTGATTCGCTGTTTATCCCAGAAGCAAGTGGATCGGCCGGGCAGCATGCAGCAGGTGGCCGAAGCCTTGCGGGCCGAGCTGGCCGAGATAATCAAGCTGCCCGCCGAACGCCGAGAGGTGCGCCCGGCGACGCTGCCGGCTAAATCCGTAGTCAGGCACATTCCCCTGGTCAACGATCCCGAACCCAAGGCCAAAGATGGGCCTTGAATTTGAGTTCAACGCTCAATGAACGCCAAGACACCCCAAGCGGCGGCTGGCCAGGGCGGGGCCTATCCTGTAAAATAGCCAAGTGAGGGCTTGTAAGAGCGAGATAGACGGCGGGCTTAATAATGGACTACCAAGGCAAATACCCGATTTTCGATCCGGACAGGATTCGCCGCTATCCGCTAAAGCACCGCCGCAATAAGGTCCAGGTGCAGCAACTGGTCGAGCCGGCCAAACTTCGCGGGCAGGATTTTGGCCTGGATGCGGAGACTTCGAGTCAAATTGCTCAACTGGCTGAGGCAGTGGTCCACGCCCGGCGAGACGATAAACCGGTCGTGGTTTTCAGCGGAGCGCATCTGATAAAGAATGGCCTGGCCCCGGTGCTGATTGATTTGGTGGAGCGGTCTCTGGTGAGCCTGATGGCGGGCAACGCAGCAACAGCCATCCACGATTTCGAGTTGGCTCTGATCGGGGCTACCGCCGAGGACGTTCCCGACGCCCTGGGCAAGGGTGAGTTCGGCATGGCCGATGAGTTTGCCTACATCAATCAGGCCATGCGCCTCGGCCGAGAGATGAAGCTGGGTCTGGGCGAGTCGCTGGGCCGAATGATCTGTCAAGAGGAGTTCCGCCGGAAGGTGCTTGCCGAGTTTGCCCCGAGCGATGGCCCGAAGGAATTTGAATTTGCCCGGATAAGCCTGTTGGGGCGATGCTATCAGAAGGATGTGCCCTTTACGGTGCACGCGGCTATCGGCACCGACGTGATTGACCAGCACCCTTCGTTTGACCCGGCAGCCAAAGGCGAATGCAGCGGACGCGATTTCCTGATATTCACCGAGCAGATCTGCAGGTTCACCGAAGGCGGCGTGTTCCTGAACATCGGCTCGGCAGTGACCGGGCCGGAGGTCCTGCTAAAGGCCGTCTCCATGGCAGCCAATGTGGGCTGCAAACCGAAGGCCTTGATTACCGGCGATTTCGACCTGAAGGCTTTTGAACCGGCCAGCATGAGCGATGAATCTTCGCCGTACTACTACAACCGCGACCAGAAGAGTGTAGTTACCCGCATTCCTCAAGCCTTTGACGGGCGGGGCTACTATATCCAGGGCAACCAGTTGCAGACCGTGCCGGCTCTTTATTGCGAGATACTCAAAAGGCTCTGATGATAAGGGCTCGTGCTTGGGCGGCACAGAGGTTTGGACTTGACGTATGGCCTCAGGGGCAATAGATTGATCTGCCAGGGCGATTAGCTCAGTTGGCTAGAGCGCCTGCTCGACAAGCAGGAGGTCACTGGTTCAAGTCCAGTATCGCTCATTGGAATAAATAGCCTTTGCCCGGCGAGTTGGCTTTCGGACCAGCCAACAGGCCTGGCTAGTTGAGATTCCGGAGGAGGTAGCTGCCGGATGCCTATTATCTACATGTTGATTGGAATGCTAATTGGTGGTTTGCTGGTGACCGCCGGCGGATTTTTGGCTATCTGGTATCAGGCCAAAAAGGTCAGACAAATCCGCAGAGAAGAAATAATGGCC
>DAOVKO010000092.1 GCA_030631725.1 Actinomycetes bacterium
CTGTCTTCTCTACCGAAAGGTCCGAGGATCCCTATGCTGAGAAAGAGAGATTCCGCAAGATTCGCTTTTTCATGGAGAACGCTGAGCTTTACTCGTTTGCGCTTGAATAGGTAGAAGTCATCCCGAAACCTGCTTTCGTAGCGAGAACGAGTAGTTTTGTTGGCTGGCAAGAAGCGAAAACGAGGAATATTTGGATAATATATTGAGTTTGAGCGACGCGGCCAGGCAGCAAAAGGGCCGTTCGTAGCAGAAATTGGGGTTTTGAGATGGCTTCTAACCCTCATTGGGGGAAGTAAGCATGACTGAGCAGAATTCTAATACCCAGGTTCCCGAGTCTAGCCGGCCCGCTGATGAGAGACGTTCCGAGTCGGAGCGCAGGCGCAGCGTTCTCGACCGTCGTACCGGCCTGGATCGCAGGAGAAACAACGTGCAGGTGGCCGTCGAGCGCCGCGCGGGATCCGACCGAAGGAAAAAGAACGTCCCAGTAGCCGTCGAGCGCCGCCAGGGACTCGATCGCAGACGGGGCCCAGGCATTCGCCGCGAGGAAGACCGCAGGGCTGCCGAAGAGGGAGAAATGACCGACGAGCAGTTCGAGTTCGTCATGGCCGTGGATCACTACAAGCGGGCCAACAATAGGCCCTTCCCCACTCTCACCGAAATCCTCGAAGTCATCCAAAACCTGGGCTACAGAAAAATCGACTGAGAACTCCCCCCCATTCGCCTTCGGCGAATAGAGCAGGTGAGCAGTAGATCAGTAGATCAGTAGATCAGTAGATCAGTAGATCAGTAGATCAGTAGAGCAGGAGAGTTGGCAGAGCCTCTGCTGACGTAAGGACGTACGTTGGCGTTGTTTCTGCTCACCTGTGGTCCACTGTTCACCTGCTCTACTGTTCAAAATTCACCGGTCCGGTTGGTCGGTGGCCCGGCGGGTTGGATTTCGATCTCGATCGATGCTTGCGGTATGGTAGCTATCTTCTCATAAAGCTGCTTGATCTCTGATTCACTTAGAGCTCGATTAAACAAGAGTACTTCATCTATCATCCCGTGCCAGAAACCGCCGTTGAAACTGGCATTTCCACCGATCCGGGCTTCACCTCTAAGGGCTCGGTTGATGCCAAAGATGCCAGTACCCCCGCTCTCGGTAAGCTCTCCATTTATGTATATCTTTATCGTCGAGCCGTCGAAGGTAACTGCTATGTGCGTCCAGACGTTCGACACAAATTGCCAGTCGTACTCATTAAACTCCATCTGTTCGGTGACGTAAGTACCGAATCCTCCCCTAACATTTCCCTGAATGGCATAGTAGTGTTCTCCACCGTCGAGCATGAATATCCTTCGGTTGTTAAGCGAGCCCCCAGTTTTTGATGTCTTCACCCACGCTGCAAAGCTGTACTCCTTGAGCTCTAACTCAGGTATGCTGATGTAATCGTCCTGTCCGTCGAAGCTCAGTGCACCACCCCGCTGGGAGTCTATTGTCTGCTTGGCCCCGTGTACTTGACCGCGATGGCTATTGCCCGACAGGTCGATGACTCCTGATTCATCTGTTAGCCTGTCAAATGAATAGTACAAGACGAGACCACCGGGTAAAGCTGCCGTCTGCGTGGCGGGCTCGGTACTTTCCGGCACTTGGCATACGTTGACCTCAAACTTGACAGCGGTGGACAAATCGGGCCATTGGCCGAGGGAAAACTGCAAATCTTCTTCCGACCAAATCGGATAGCCCCGTATCCATCCACTGTTTTCAAGAATGGCCGTTGCGTGGCTGAGATGCTTGTTCTTTGTATCATACAGAATGACATTGACTCGCCATTTGGCCTTGGGCCATGATAACAAACTTAAGTGCAGTGTGGCCTTGAAATCAGCTTGGTCCTTTGTGAATTTGATCCATTTGCATTTGACCAGACTGGGTTTATCGGCTGTTCCGGCTTGTAGGGAGACTGGGATTTCTTTGTCGAATTCAAACTTTCCCTGATAGATGGCCTCAGGCGGGCCGGCTCTTGAGCCTAACTGACGGACACCACCATGGCGAACAGATTCAAAACCGTATTGCCGCTGGAGCACCCCAGCTCGGCCCATTGCATCCTCTTTCTGCTCTATCGTTATTATCTTACCGGAGGCCGTAGTTCTTAACCGGACCGCCTCCGGCTCGCTGGACATGGCAACTTCCAAAACCGTGTGTTTCCGATTGGGCACTTTGGCCAGCAAGCTGGGCAGTTCCTCCCAGGTAGTCTCTTGGCCTTGGAAGGTCAGCTTGTCCCACCAACGCACGACGAGCATGACGAAATGCCGCTGCCTCGTCGGCTCAACGCCCGAGGACGGGGTGGGCTCTGGCTCCGCTTCTGCTCGTGCGGTGAGTGTCAGAGTTGTTGGGATGGCAAGAGCGGCTACAACCAAGACGCTGATCACAGCTAGCCAAGTCGGCCGCTTGTAGAATTTCCTGTTGGGCCTCATCATGGTCTTTATCCGTTCTTCGATGTTCTTTACCGGCCCAGCTACAGCCAGTGAGGGCACGGGCTTGCTCGATTCGTATTCGTTGACCAGAATATCCACGATGGCCCTGCCGTACTGCTTGGGCTTGGCGGACAGGCTGGCAATAGCTACTTCATCGCAGCACTTTTCCCGCTCCTGCCGGATCTTCCTGTTGGCCCACCATACCAGCGGATGAAAGAAGAAGGCCGCCTGAACCAGGACCTGCAAACCGTTAACAGCTGCGTCCCAGCGCGATACGTGAGCCAACTCGTGCATCAGGATTCCCCGGCGGTCCTCAGCCTTGCAGACTCCCCCGAAATTGCCCGGCAAGTAAATGCCCCCTCTAAGCAGCCCCCAGACGAACGGCTGGCTGATTCCGTCCACGAGCCATATCTTGGGAACCGTGCCAACGCCCAGTCGAGCAGCCAACTGGGCCACTTCAGCTTGCAAGTCAGCGTTTGCAGCTTGCCGAGTCCGCCTGAGTCGGCCCTGCGTCCGCCAGGCTTTGAATAAGCAGCATAAGAGAAAAGCTGCTGCCCCGGCCATCCAAGCCACAGCCAGCCACTGGACAAAGGTAAGGCTCGGCTGTATTGCTGGCTCAAAGGTTGGCTGCGGCGCTATCTCGACAGGCTCAGCAACAGGCACCTCGGTCGGTGCTACGGGCAAGGGCACTGCGCTGGCTTCAGGAAGTACAACTGCCGCTGCGGGCGCTTGGGCCGATAGACTCTTCTGTGCCGCTGTTGGTGATCCAGGTAGAACAGCCACGGGCACGCTTAGAAGCGGCGGGACCAGGCACTTGGCCAGCACAACCAGCCAGAGCAGATACCGCCAATGGGCATTGGACTTGCGCAATGCCCAACAGGCCCCAGCCACCACGACAAAGACCACGGCAATCTGCCAGCTTTGGCCCAAAAGATAACTTGCTATTTCGTTTAGAGCGTTTTGCATTGTCCGATCCTCTGATTAGGGTTTTTCTTTAGCAAAGAATTTCTTGAGCCGTTTGAGATTGTCAGCGTCGAGCTTGCTGTGATCGGCCAGATGCAGCATCAGCGGCACCGGATCGCCGCCGAAGAGCCGATCCACGAAATCTCCCACGGTTCTTTTAATTACTTCCTCACGTTTGGCAGCCGGGGAGAATACGTGAGCTTTACCTTGGGAGGCGTGGGTGAGATAGCCCTTCTTTTCCAGCCGGCGCAGAAGCGTCTGTACCGTCGCATAGGCGATCCGGCGTCTGCGGGGGAGTTTGTCGCACACCTGCTGCACGGTTCCTTTGCCCAGCAGCCAGATCAGTCTGAGAATTTCGGTTTCCGCCGGACTCAAAGCCGGTAAACGTTTTGGGGACATAATAGGCTCCTTTTACATATGTACGAGTATCATTATCGTACATTTGTACAATACGTCAACAAGAAAATAAAAAAAATCTTGATTGGTTCTAACTTCCTGCCAAATACTCAGTTATGACAAGAATGCTGCCGCCACCAAGTATCTATATGCTGGCGAGCAGTACGACGCGAACTTAGGCATGACTTATCTGCGAGCCCGCTACGCTCAGCCTGCTGCTTCTGGGTGGATTGGCGATGATGATACGCAAACGCAAATAGCCCAGAGAATATGCCTGGGTTTTTGTATAGCAAGTTTCTGTTGCCCAAGTCGAGATTGCTTCGTCGCCCCGGCGCGCCGGGACTCCTCGCAATGACAGAAAAGAAAAGATGGATCCCCGCCTGCGCGGGGATGACAGAAAAAAGGCGGGGATGACAAGTATCCGTTTGGGCAACAGATCCTAGCTACAGTATACGGGCTAAGAGCTAATAATTCTTTGGGCGGTGCGGCTGTAGATAGTTCGGCCCTGAGCGAGGTACTTACGCTCGAAGTTTGTTCCCACCCACTCACCCAACTGGGCGGTATCGCAGGGTTTGAAATCGCTGAGCTGGAATTGGTCGCAATCGGCCAATAAGGGCTCAATGATGTCAAAGTATTCCTTGTGGTCGGTAACGACATGGAGCCGGCCGGCGGGTATGAGGGCCTCGACGGCGGCAGCCACGAACTTGGCGTCGAACAGTCGGCGTTTACGATGGCGTTTCTTGGGCCAGGGGTCGGGAAAGTATATGTGCAGGGTTTGAACGCTTTGGGGCGGTGTGTGGAGGATGATGAGGTCTTTGGCATCGCAGCGGATCATGCGGATGTTGGACAAATCCCAACGGCGGGCTCGGTCGGCGGCGTACTTATAGTATTTGTTGGCCCATTCGATGCCCAGGTGGTTGATCCGAGGGTTGGCCCGGGCTGCGTTTATCAGGAAGGTGCCCTTGCCGGTGCCGATCTCGATTTCGACGGGGTTGTCGTTGCCGAAGATCTGGTGCCAATCGACTGGGCCGTCGAGTTGGTCGGCGGGCAGGAGTATGTCTTCGATGCTAAGGGGCGCTTCGGTCACGTTTTTATCCTATAGCAGGTCCAGCAGTTCAGCCGCTCGATCAATTATGTGGCCAGCCCCGGTGTCCTGTAACTCTTGGCGGTCTCTAAAGCCCCAAGTAACGCCAACAGATGGCAGTTGAGCGGCGGCTGCGGTGGCCATGTCGGTTGCGGAGTCTCCCACGTACAATACATCGGCGCAGGAGAGTTGCATTTGTTCGAGAATGGCAAGAACGGCGGTTGGGTCGGGCTTGGTGGGTGTGCCATCGAGCTGTCCCCTAATTATCTCGAAGCGTTCCGGGCCGAACATCTCAGCCACAATCTTGTTTGTAAAGGAGTCTGGCTTGTTCGACAGCACAGCCAAACGGATATTGCAGCGTGTCAGTTCATCCAGTAATTCCGCGATGCCGGGATAGGCGGCGGTCTTGTCCAGATAGTGGTCGTTATATCGGCTCAGACTCAGTTCCAGCAGCTTATCTATCAGGTCGGGACGGTCCGGGGGGAGGGCTTTTCGGCAAAGCTCGCGAGAGCCGCTACCCACCATCATCTTGTACTGTTCTTTATTGTGTTCGCCCAAGCCCAGTTCTTTCAGTCCGTAATTGTAGGCATCGGTGAGGTCCTCAAGGGTGTCGGCTAAGGTTCCATCGAGATCGAAAATAACTGCCTTCACTGTGGTCATAACAGCTCCTGCAATACGAATAGACAATTCAGCTCTTAGTAAAGAAAATTAACTTAACAGCCATGGCCAGCATGGCCAGCAAGAGTACAATGCGGATAAGTTTTTCGCCCTTTTTGACGGCAAAGTGAGCTCCCAGCCAGGCGCCCAGAGCGTTGCCGGAGGCTAACACCAGTCCCATCCGCCAGATCACATCGCCTCTAAGAACAAAGACGAGCAGAGCGGGTATGGTGTAAAGGAAAACAATGAAAACCTTGTGCATGTTGGTCTTGATCAGGTTGAGATTCATCAGGCCGTGCAGTACGGCTATGAGCAGGAAACCCACACCCGCCTGTATAAACCCGCCATAGAAGCCCACGGCGAACATAGCCAGGTAAGCCATTACCGGGTGGGCCTTGGCCGTTGTGGCTTTAGTGAGCCTCTTCTTTTGGGTAATCAATACGACCACAGCGATGACGATCAGGCCGAGAATTTTTTTGAATAAGTCATTGGTTATTTGGCCGGCGAAATGGGCCCCCAGAATGGCTCCGGGCAAGGTGAAGACGGCCAGCTTGAGGCTGAGCTTGATATTGGAGTGTCCTTTCTTTGCAAATCCGGCGACGGCGAAGATATTCTGGATGAGTATAGCTACTCGATTGGTTCCGTTGGCCAGACGGCCGGTGGGCAGGGAGGCATATTGGGGCATGGAATCGAGCATGAAGATCATCATCGGCAGTGTCAGGAGCGAGCCCCCGCCGGCCATGACGTTCTGGAATCCGCCGATGATACCCAGGCCGAAGAGTATGGCAATGTGAGCGGGGTTCATGAAGTTATGCCTTAACCGAGATACTTCAAGTCGGATTTACTTTTTGTAGGAGTCATGAAGAATGACGACATACCCACTACCATTTAGCGTCCGGTCGGCGCATCAGCCATTTTATTACGCCACTTGTACTGCCTACTACCTCGTTCTGGAAATCCCAGATGTTCCTGTGGAACTGGCGCACTAGGCGTGGCTCCTTGTCTGCGCGATTGTGATGCTCTTGTGGGTCAGAGAGCAAATTGTACAGTTCATTGGGTTTTTCGCCGCGGTTATCAATGAATTTCCATTTGCCGTCAAAGACGCATACCCGGGCTCCCCCAAAAGCACCTGAGAATACTTTTCGGCGTGGACCTTCATCGCTGCCCCGAATAATGTGCCCTAGGTCATAGCCGTGATGCTCAACAGGGCAATTAACACCAAGCAACCCCAGCATGCTAGGCATGAAGTCAACATTTTGGACCAGGCAGTCCACGTGGCGTGCCTGGTTAGCGAAGCGAGGATCATGGATTATCAACGGTATCTTGATTAATTCGTCATAGAGCGGGACGCCGAACTTGCGTATGATGCCATGTTCTCCCAATGGCTCCCCATGATCCGAAACTAAGACCAGGATAGTCTTTTCAGCGATGCCCAAATCTGACAGTTTTTTAACCAACACGCCGATTTGCTCGTCAATTTGAGCAATGGTACCGTCATACATGGCCATTACATGGCGCTTCTGCTCTTGGGTCATCCAATCAGACGAGGGGCCGGATGGCTTAGGGATTACCGGCGTAGGCTCGTTGGTGTACATGGTGTTGTAGGGTGCAGGTGGGTCCCATGGCTCGTGCGGATCAAAGTAATCCAACCACAAAAAGAAATCACTGCCACTGTGTTCCTCCAACCATTGATCCGCCCTTCGTGTTATCAAATCAGGGAAGTATAATCCCTCAGACTCCATGTACAGCTGCCGATTCACTCGCATCCAGGTGGAGGAATCAATATCAATCTGAGGCGCATGGGGCGGGAACCAGGTTCCGGACATATCCGTCTCCACGCCCTCTTTGATAGGTAGCTCATTCTTACCTCCGGGCAGAAAAATGTAGTTTTCGAAGCCACGGTCTAAATGTTCTGCTTTGGCGATCCCTTGGTCCGTAATAACACCTGTAACCATGCCTGTGTCCCCGAGTATTTGCGCCAAAGTAACATCGTCGTCGCGCAGCGGGGCCCAGGGGCGAAGAACGAAAGTAAAGATGCCACAGAATAAAGCGGTACGAGCGGGATTGGTTATGGGATACTCGGCTACCGCATTGGTGAACAGCACGGATCTCTTGGCCAGGGCATCAATGTTTGGAGTTTTGGCTTTCTTGTTGCCGTAACAGCCCAGCCGGTCCGGGCGTAAACTATCCGACATAATGACCAACAGATTCATCTAGGATTTCCCCTTCACACACTTAGCTGGTATTTCCCATTTAGACGCCTATAAAACACAAATTCCTCCGTACTGCATCAATAACTTTACTAAACGGGCATCCGCCAGCGAGCCGCGGCCATGGTCCGCCTACCGCGCGGCTGCCCGGCAGCGTCCATCTTTGTGTTTTCGCAAACCGTGACGATCGTGCCGTCAGGATAGACTACGCTGCTGGGATAGCCGTTGCCCTTCATGAGCGAGTAGGTTTTCCTAGACCATGTCCGACCCTCGTCGTTGCTGATGCGGACGCGGATCTCC
>DAOVKO010000018.1 GCA_030631725.1 Actinomycetes bacterium
GGCTCCAGAGCCAAATCCTGGAGTATACTGGATTTGTCAGCCTTCTTGCGGTTGGCCTGCAAGGTATCGATCATTACATTGCCTACCAGGAATACTTTGCTGTCGGCTATGCCCTCGCGCTTGAGATTCTCCACGCCACTAGGCTCAGTAACAAACAACAAATCACTGATTTGATCCGTCAGGATACGATTAATCTCTTCGGGCATTGTCCTATCGAAGCTGCGCAGGCCCGCTTCCACGTGGGCTAATCGTACGCCCAGCTTCACGGCCACCAGGCCGCAAGCGATGGTACTGTTGACGTCTCCAACAACGACCACATAGTCAGGCATGCGTTCCAACAACACCGGCTCAAAGCCCTTCATGATCTCGGCAGTCTGTTGGGCATGGCTACCCGAGCCCACCTCTAAGTTCACATCGGGTCTGGGTATTCCCAACTCATCAAAGAACAGCTTGCTCATATTCTTGTCATAATGCTGCCCTGTGTGGACCAGGTAACCACGAATGTCGCCGCGCCGGGCGAACTCGGCCATCAGCGGAGCAATCTTCATGAAGTTAGGTCGAGCACCGCACACACAAATAACTTCCGTAGCCATCTAAACTCCTATATACGATAATTCACTCAAATTTTTGGCCGATGGGCGGCTATTTCTTCGGGAAACCCTGCGGGAAGCGCTGGTGAAAGTTCCAGGCGCTTTGGACAATGTCGCTCAAGTTTGCCGATTTCGGAGTCCAGCCGAGAACCTTCCGGGCCCGGGCGGAATCGCTGACCAGCTCGGGCGGATCGCCGGCACGCCGCTGGGCCATTTTATACTCGATGGGCAAGTCGGTCACGGTTTTGCAAGTTTCGATTACCTCTTTGACCGAAAAGCCGGCGCTATTGCCCAGGTTCAAGGCCACTGATTGGCCTCCATCGGCTAAGTAGTCGAGAGCTAACAGGTGGGCGTCGGCTAAATCGCAGACGTGAATGTAATCGCGGACGCAAGTGCCGTCCGGCGTAGGATAATCAGAGCCAAACACCTTCAAACTGCCCGGCAAAGCGTCGCTCAGTTCAGGGTGCTTTATTTTCAAGGCGGCCTTGAGCACCAGCGGAATCAGGTGGCTCTCGGGACGGTGGTCTTCGCCGATGCTGCCATCGGCGGCGGCGCCGGCGGCATTGAAATAACGCAGGGCCAGCCAGCGCAAGCCATAGGCCGAGCCGAAATCATGCAGCATCCGTTCGAAAGTTAACTTGCTCCAGCCGTAAGGATTCACCGGGGCCGTGGGATGCTCCTCGGTGAGGGGAGAAAACTGCGGGTCGCCATAGACCGCCGCCGTCGAAGAAAACACAATCGTTCGAACGTCATTCTCGATCATAGTTTCGAGCAGAACCAGGCCGTTACAGACGTTGTTGCGGTAATACTTGGCAGGATTTTTGACCGACTCTGCCACCAGGCTGCTGGCACAAAGGTGAACAACCGCCTCGATGGAATATTGGCTGAAAACCTCGTCTAAAAGGGTGCGATCTCCAATCGAACCATTGACTAGCGGAACCGAATCAGGAAGCGAGGCCGCATGGCCGGTAGAGAGGTCGTCGATGACCACGGGATTGCGGCCGGCCTCGATCAGGGCTCGGACAACATGGACGCCGATGTAACCAGCGCCGCCGCAGACCAGAATTGTATCATCGGTTTTCATCAATGAGCGCTGCGAAACCAATTGACAAAACTTTCCAGGCCCTTAGCCAAATCGGTGCTGGGATTATATCCCAATTCCTTCCGGGCCAAACTAATATCGGCGAAGGTTCGGTCAACATCGCCGGGCTGAAGCGGCTGGCGGTCGATAACGGCCTTTTTGCCAAGGGCCTTCTCGATAGCTGCCACCAAGTCGCGCAAGACGATAGGTTGCGATTCGCCGAGGTTGTAGATGTGATAGCCTTGGCAGCGGTCGATGGCTGCCAGGACGCCGGCAATGATGTCGTCGATATAAGTGAAATCGCGGCTCATGCTGCCGTCGCCGAAGACGGGGATGGGCTTGCCGGCCTCTATCAGCCGGGTGAACTTGTGAATAGCAAGGTCGGGGCGCTGGCGTGGGCCGTAAACCGTGAAGAAACGCAGACAGGTGATGTTGATCCCGAACAGATGGCAATAAGTATGGCAGAGCAGCTCGCCGGCTTTCTTGCTGGCAGCATAGGGTGAGATGGGGAAGTCCACGTTGTCGGACTCGGCAAAGGGAATTTTCTCATTGTTGCCGTAGACGCTGGAGCTGCTGCCGAAGATGAACTTGCCCAGCTCATACTTGCGGGCAGCCTCCAGCAGGCAAGCCGTGCCGGTTATATTCACGTCTTGATAACCCACCGGATCAGCTATGCTGGGCCTGACCCCAGCTTTGGCAGCCAAGTGAACCAACACATCAATGTCTCTGTCCTGCAAGAGAGAATCGAGCAGACCACCGTCGCGGATATCACCCTCGACGAGCCTGAACTTCTGCTGGTTTTGACATTGTCTGAGATTGGCCCGTTTAACAGCTGGGTCGTAGAAGTCGTCAAAGTTGTCCAGGGCCAGGACTCCCCAGCCGCGGGCCAAAAGGGCCTCGCACAGATGTGAGCCGATAAACCCCGCTCCGCCTGTAACCAGTGCCTTCATGAGAGCTCCCCAATTGGTCGAGCTAGACTCCGTCCCCGTCGGTTGCGGGGCTAATGTGACACAACCCTTTTAGTACTAGTACGTTACGCGCCACCGCCGTAAATTGATACTCGCGGGCGGCTTCTCCCAAAGCCGCCTGCGGCAGCTTAGTCAGACCTTCAAGGTATTGACCGGCATATAGATGCGGACTTTCTCAGCAATAGTACGACCGGCCTCTGGCGGGGGTTCACGGCCCGGAAACGACCAATTGGGGCCCCGCAAAGGCGGCGGTCCGGCCAAGGTTGATCTGGAAACATCTCTAGAACGGTCCGAAGAGCAGAGGCCGAGGCTTCTCTTAACGTAATATCAGTCAAACGTTGTACTTATATCGGCCAAGTCCGAAGTTTCCTTGACTGATTCTGGCCAAGCGGAGCCTGGCCATTACAGGATATGAGCTAAGCGGTGGTTTCGGGATGATAGACAAGGAAAAAAATGGCGGGACTCATTGAGTCCCGCCATTGGATAGCACATACCGGGTCTGCTATCTACAGACAAATACCGTCCGCTAGAACCGAAAAGCTCAGACCTGAGACTTTTATTACCCCGGCGGCACGATGTTCACCGTGTCTGTGCCCGAGATTGGCACACCGCCAGTGGTCTCCGCTTCCAGCATTAGCTCGGTAGTAGTTTCGACCAGTGCACCAGATGTGACCAGGTCCTGTACCCTGAAAAACGCAACTAAATCCATCAAGTGATCCCCGTCAACATCTTCGAAGGAGACCGCCAGTTTCGGAGCCTTTGCTGATCCACGAGATGTCACAACAGTGCCTCCGAGTGTGATGGGTTTAGTAAGGTCTATTGTGGAAACATCAATAGAGCTGCCTAAGATGGCCACCGGGAGCACGCCTTGGTCCGTCAGGTTGATGGAGTTCGGATCACTGCCCGGTTTGATGTCAATCTCAACCGTAATGCCCACATCGTAGGTGACGACTACTTTGTACAGAAGACCCGCGGGATTATCACTTCCGCCCTCGCCTGTTCCGCCGGACGAGCCCGGCCAGTTCCTCGCGAGTATCTCAAGTTCATTTGTTCCGGCTATTGGTGTGAAGGTGTGTGTACTAGTCGATTGGAATGGAAACGGGCCACTGCCCCAGGTGACCACATCCACGGTATCCACTCCACCATTTGCATTCGTAGAACCGCTTAGGCCGCTGTCGCCAACTGGCGCGCCGTTACACGAGACAGCATACGCGTTGTCAGCCGCAATCTCAATAGTCGCTGATATGTTGTACGCATTGTCGGGCAAGGTGAACCCGCGCGTGAACAATCTCCAGCTTCCATATGTCCCGTTCGTCTCGCGTGGATTTGCGCTCGAAATCCAGGTAGCTCCGGTGATCGTTGTCCACGCATCATTCTTAGGCACCACCACAGGCGAAACGGGAGTTCCAAAACCGCTGTTTGGACCTGCAGTCGACACCTCGACTGTACCTGATCCGGCCTCACTGTAGAGAACGAGCTCGTCGGCCGATGCTATCACCGACAAACTGAGGCATATGGACAATGTGAGTAGAATTACATTCTTCATTTTGTTTCTCCTAAGTTTTTGTTTCATTTCTTGCTACGGACCGCCCGCAGCTAAAGTTTTCTCAATCCCTTGGCATAAGGTCAATCCGTTTGATTACCTGAAACATTTTTCCATAGGCCGTTCCTCCAAATATATTATTCTCTAATTTAGGCGGAGGAGTCAGAAATGGTGCAGAGTAAGGGGAGAATGTCAGTTCGGAGTTTGTTTCACCCCTTGTGTGATTACATCTGAAAGACCTTCTGCTCGTCCTTCATCTCATCATCCCCACTATTGCCATTCTCCAAAGACAATAGGCAGCCTAAGCCTGCCGTGGAGGGTCACCCACAAATTTGTGCTCATTATATCCAGGGGACCCGATAATGTCAAGCATAAATTGCCCAAATTAACAAGAATTTGGCGATTTTTTCGGACTGATCCTTCAAAGTCCCCTTATTGGCCCAAAAACGCACCAAGATTCAAAGCATTGAATTTTAACCATCTCTGATGAGAAATAGTCGAGGAACTTATGAAACGCTGTACTAGAGCCCACTTCATAACCTCGAAATCGCTGTTTTTGGTATTGATAACGCCCTTTTGGTGGGTTATGAAATGGCTTCTAGTATTTCCAGGGCCTTGCCGGTGCCGCTGCCGGGAGTGACTTTATGGCCGCAGGCATTCAGGGCCTGCTCAACGGCGGCAATGACGCTGACGGCGTCTAGGGCGTCCACGTAGCCCATATGGGAGATGCGGAATATCTTGCCGGACAGATGGGCCTGTCCGCCCGCCACCCACACGCCGAATTTCTCGCGGAGCAGGGAGCGGAACTGCTTGTCGTCGACGCCCTGGGGATAGCAAATGCTGGTCAGGCTGTCCACAGGGTCTGCGGCGAAGGGTTTCAGGCCCATGGCCAAGGCAGCCTGTCGCGTAGCCTCGGCAATTTTAGCCGTCCGGGCCCAAATGTTCTCCAGCCCCTGGGCTTGGATCATCTCCAGGGCCTTGGCCAGGCCGCGGATCAACGTAACTGCCGGCGTGTAGGGATTGTCCCATTTCTTGAGCGAGTTGCGATAGCGTTTGATATCCAGGTAGTAGGCCTTGGGCTGGAAGGATTCGGCGATTTTCCAGGCTTTTGGCGAGACGGCCAAAAACGCCAGGCCGGGCGGCAGCATCAGGGCCTTTTGCGAGCCGGTGGCGGCGATATCTATAGACCACTTATCGACTTCCAGCGGAATGGCCCCGGCAGAGGTGATGCAATCGACCATGAACAGGGCCGCAGTGGGGGCCACGATTTTGCCGATGGCCTCGACGTCGTTGCGGACACCTGTGGAGGTCTCCGAGTGAGTTACAATTACGGCCTTGATGGTGGAATCATCGGCCAGGGCCTTTTCTATAACGGCAGGATCGACGGCCCGGCTCCACTCAACGTCAATGTTGATATGATCCAGGCCATAGGCCTCGCAGACCTCGGCCCAGCGCTGGCCGAATTTGCCTCCGCGGACCACCAGGGCCTTGGCCCCGGGCCCCAGGCAGCAGACGATGCCGGCCTCCATGGCAGAAGTGCCTGAGCCGGTGAAGGTCAGGACTTCATTCCTGCTGCGCAAGACATCCTGCAGGCCCTCGGTAACCTGTTTGAGCAAATCACGGTATTGGCTGGTCCGATGGTGGAATATCGGCCGGGCCATCTCCAACAGAACTTCCTCGGGAACACCGGTCGGGCCGGGCGTAAACAAACGAATCTTGCTCATGAATTCACCTCTTGGCAAACCAAGCGTGCATCTGGAACGTAGAAACTGGCATTGTGTTCATTCGAAGGGCTTTGTCAAGCCCAGGTTGATTAGAGCCGATGCGGTGTTTGACGAAAATCGTCAAGCAACGTATGATGGCGGGCAGGTCCAGAATCCAGGAAAGGAGCTAGAATGCCGGAATACTCCATAAGCCCCAGTGGTGAAAAATTCGCTATCCCCAGCAAGAAGGAATATGCCGTGGAGACGCGGCGTCTGCAGCGGCTGGTGAAAAAGGCCCGAGGCCAAGACCAGGAGGTCGTGGTGGTCATGGGAGTGGGCTTCGTGGGGGCGGTCATGGCTGCAATCGTAGCTGATACGTCCGATAAAAAAGGCAGGAACAGCAAGTTCGTTATCGGCTGCCAGCGGCCCAGCACTCGAAGCTACTGGAAGATCCCGCTGCTGAACCGCGGTGAATCACCGGTCAAGGCCGAGGATCCCCAAGTCGATCCCATGATCGCCCGCTGCGTCAAAGAGAAAAAGACACTCACAGCTACTTTCAACAGCGATTGTCTCAAACTCGCTGATGTGGTCGTGGTGGACGTGCAGTGCGACTACACCAAGCACGAGCTGGGCAACATGCGGAGCGGCCAGGCGGAAATGACTGCCCTGGAAGCAACCATGCGGACCATCGCCCAGAAGATTCCGCCCAAGTGCCTGGTGCTTATCGAGACCACGGTGGCCCCGGGGACGACGGAGTTCGTGGCTTGGCCGATTATGAAAAAGGCCTTCGCCAAGCGAGGTATCAAATCCGCGCCGCTGCTGGCTCACAGCTTCGAGCGGGTTATGCCCGGCAAAGAATACGTCTCCAGCATCCGCGATTTCTGGCGGGTCTGCAGCGGATGCAACCCGACGGCCCGCAGGCGAGTGGTGAAGTTTCTCAAGGAAGTGCTCAACACCGACGAGTTTCCGCTGACGGTGATGGATCGTCCCATCGAGTCGGAGACCACCAAGATCGTGGAAAACTCCTACCGGGCAACGACCCTGGCCTTTCTGCACGAGTGGAGTTTATTTGCCGAGCGGAACGGGGTGGACCTGACTAAGGTTATCAAAGCTATCAAGGTGCGCCCGACGCACAGCAATATCATCTTTCCCGGGCCGGGCATCGGCGGCTACTGCCTGCCCAAGGACGGCGGGCTCGGTTACTGGGCCTACAAGCACATCCTGGGCTTCGAGGACCAGGACGAGGTCTTCCGAATTACCCCGCAGGCCATCGACATCAACGACACCCGCGGGCTGCACGTGGCCACTTTGACCCGCGATGCCCTGCGGAACATGGGTCGATATATCGCCGGGGCCGAGGTCCTCATCTGCGGGGCCAGCTATCGGCAGGACGTCGGCGATACGCGCTACAGCGGCTCGGAGATGGTGGTCCGCAGGCTCACCGAAATGGGAGCCGAGATGCGGGTGCACGACCCCTACGTGGACCACTGGTACGAGCTGGAAAAGCAGGACGTATATCCAGCTCCCGGGCACTCCTGGGCAAGATTTTTCCACAATCAGGAAGACTTGGCCAACACCGTAGTGCAGAAGGATTTGGCCAAAGCCATTCGCGGCGTCGAGGCAGTTGTCCTGGCCGTGCCCCATGCGCCGTATCTGGAGTTGAAGCCTGCGCAGCTCGTCAAGTGGGCCGGCGGACCGATTGCTGTGATTGACTGCTTCGGTATCTTAGACGACGAAAAGATCCGGCGGTACTTCGAGCTGGGCTGCGAGGTCAAGGCCCTGGGCCGAGGTCACATCCAGCGGATCAAGGAAGAAGTCCGCAAGACCGCCGGCCGCAAGTAATTGGAGTCAGTCATGCTGGGAAAGGTGGCCCTGGGGTTGCTAATACTGTCGGTCTTAGGCTGCGGGGCGGGTCTTATCGCCGACGACGCATTCCTTTACATTCTCAGCTTCATGATGCTGGTTTGGTCTATTCTATTCGGCCTGTTGGTCCTGGCTGTAAACGTCATATGGAGGCTTCTGCCGGGAGATTTGAAGGAAATCCACCGGAAAAAGAGGGGACGTTTCAGCACCATTTTCTTCTCTTTCGTTGTCTTCTTTTATATTGTCATCGGGCTCGTCGACGAGATGTACCTGCGTAAGTCCTCTGGATTCGTCAGGTTACTTGGCATTGTTACGATAATCATTTTCGCGACTTTTTTGTGGTGGAGTCTAATAAGACCTAGCAAAGTAAAGACTGTAGTTACAGGGTGCGTTGTTTTCATCTTATTTACTTTGGCAGTACTGTTCTTTAATTCTGTCGCCTTTGAAGCGGGTGGAACTGTTACGAGCACGGATATGCAAAAAATTCGGTCGCTGCCATATCTTGAGTGGATTTCTGCCAAGGAGGACATGGACAAGACCGGTGTGGTGGGCCATGACCCTGAGTTGGCCCTGGATGGCTTGAACGTGTATAGCTCCTGGACCTTGCCGGAAGCCTACCTGGTTGATATGGGCGGAGAGGTGGTGCACAAATGGAGCAAGAGAATTGCCGGTTGTAGCAGGTGGAAGGATCATGTGGAATTGTGCAAGAACGGCGATCTGCTGATCCTAGCCCTGGACAAGATGATTATCTGCCTGGATTGGAACTCAAATGTCAAATGGAAGCAGGAACTGCGCGTCCACCACGATGTTTTCCCCGACGAGGAAAAACAGAAGTTTTACGTCTTGGCCAGAGAGGATGCCATAGTCTATTGGCACGGAATCCCCGTGCCGATAGTAAGTGATTATATTGCCGTCCTGTCACCGCAGAAAGGTGTCGAGCGCAAGATACACCTCTACGAGCTGGTAAAGGACCGCGTCAAGCTGCCCAGGATTATCAGGTTGTATACGGGGATGTTCAGGTTCAAGGAACTAGGGAAGTTTTTTGTACATAGAATACGGAACAACTGGGTCTGTCAGCATAGCCTGCATTTTGACATTATGCATGCCAACAGCGTCGAAGTTATGGATCGAAACGTTAGGGGTTTCTGCCAGAAAGGGGATTTGCTGATCTCGGTCCGGGAACTGGACCTGGTGGCTGTCCTGGACATTGATAAGGGGCAGTTTGTCTGGACCTGGGGGCCGGGTGAGTTGAGCAGGCAACATGATGCCCAACTCCTGCCCAATGGAAATGTGTTGATTTTCGATAATGGGCGTCGCAATCGCTTCAGCCGGGTGGTTGAAATCGATCCCCTGAGCAAAAAGATAGTCTGGGAATACAAATCTGATCCGCTGCAGAAGTTTTACTCCGCTCGTAGTGGCAGTAATCAAAGGCTTTCAAACGGCAATACTCTTATCGCCGAAAGTTCAAAAGGACGTGCTTTCGAAGTGACCAAAGATGGCAAGATCGTGTGGGATTATTACAATCCTAAGACCAAGAGAAAAAGCCACAAAAGAGAAACGATATATCGCATCAGGCGCTTCAGCGATCCGCAAATAAGGAATCTGCTGGAAAAAGACAGAGATGGAGAACCGAAGAGTCCCTAGAGTAGGCATACCAAAATGGTCATGAAAAATAGGGACAGTTACCTATTTCCACACCGACCCCACTCAGGCCAGAAGGGCCTTGATGTCTTGGGGGGTGATTTTTTTGGCGGGTTTGCCGAGCTCACGGCTGAGCCAACTCATTACCGCGGGGGTGTAGGGAGGCTCGCTGCGCTTGATCAGGGCGATCATGTTGGCAGAGCGGCGGCTACGCTCCTTGGTCTTTATAGGACTGTTCTGCCGGCGAGTCTTGGTCGCATCGGCAAGCCGGCCGTCAAGTCTGTCACGTCTGGCACCCATTGGTCTATTGCCTCCTGACTATTCGTCTGCTGGAGAGTATCATACCGTCCGAGTAATAAAAGACAAGGGATAAAAAAAGTTTGAGGCTTGAGGCAGAAATATTGGTTATTAATCATTGGCTATTAGCTATTTGTCATTTTTCCCGATACACAAAATGCCCCCGGCTTTGTTCGTCGTCTTTCGTTCTTGGTATTTTCCGAGCAATAACTAATAACAAATGACTGATGACTAATAACCAATGATTTTCTTTTGTTTTCCACCTTTCTACTATCTACTATCTACTTTCTCCTGAGGCCCACGGCCTCAGGCCCCTCAGGCCTAACTTAGCTGCACGTAGCGCAGCCTCAACTCGTAGAGCACGGAGTCCAGAAGCTTCTTCTCCTGGTCGCTGAGGTTGCCACTGGTCTTGGCGTCGATCATTTCCAGCATGTCGATATGGTGTTTGGCGGCCTCAAGGTCGAGCTGCTTTTTCTTGGTGATGGGGTTGTCCAAATCGGCAAGGCAAATGCGGGCCTGGGTAACCAGGGAAAGCACGAGCAGAGTAAAACTCGGCGGCGGCAAAGGGACTTGCCTGGCATCAGGCTTAGCCTCGGCGGCGGGCTGCTCTTCTTTGCTGAGTTTTTCCTTCTCGGCCTGGGCCTGGGCCTTCCAGTCGTCGTCAATATGAAGCTTCGGCTCTTTGTCTTTATCATTCTTCATTGATCGGTGAATCCTCAATTATCATCTGTTCGTAGCGGGTAAGTTTAGAACTGGACTACCCAGCGCGTCTTAGAGCCGCCTCTACCAGGCCGGAGAACATGGGGTTGGGCCGTAGCGGTCGCGATGTCAGGCAGGGGTGGGCCTGGGTGCCGATGAAGTAGGGATGTAGCTCGCGGGACAGCTCGAGAATCTGCATTATGGGCTGGGTCGGATGACGGCCCGAAAAGATAAGGCCGGCCTTTTCCAGCTGCTCGATGTACTTGGGGTCCACTTCATAACGGTGGCGAAAGCGCATGCGGATGCGGCGGGCCTGGCCGAAGAGGTCGGCGGCGAGGGTGCCGGGGGTAACGTCGATATCCTGGCCGCCCAGGCGCATATTGCCCCCGAGGCCTTCGATCTTTTTCTGCTCGGGCAAAATATCAATGACCGGCTCGGCACAGTCGGGCTCGATCTCGGTACTGTTGGCCCCGCTCAGACTGCAAACGTTGCGGGCAAACTCCAGCACGGCCATCTGGAAGCCCAGGCAGATGCCCAAAAAGGGGAGCTTGTGCGTGCGAGCGTACTCGATGCAGGCAATCTTGCCCTGAGTCCCACGGATGCCGAAGCCGCCGGGCACGATAATGCCCTGGACGTTCTTGAGTAGTTCAGCAACATTTTGGCTGTTGACCTCGGTGGTATCAATCCACTGAATAGATACCTTGGCCCCCAGATGCGTGCCAGCGTGTTCGAGGGCCTTGATGATACTGGCGTAGCTGTCGCGCAGGGCAGTATATTTTCCGGTGATGCCGATAGTGATTTCGTGGTCGGCCTCTTTGATGCGGCGGACGAAATCGGTCCACTGCCGGTGGTGACGCTGATCGGCTTTTTTGTCGGCCTTGTCGGTCAAACCCAGCAGTTCGAGGACCTGCTGGTCGGTTCCGGCCTGGCGAAGCTGCTCCGGAATCATATAGATTGACTCCCGGTCGTGCATAGAGACGACTCGCTCAATGGGGACGTTGGTATAGATGGAGATTTTCTGTCGGACCTTTTCGCTGGCGGGCGACGCAGCTCGACAGGCGATGATGTGGGGCTGAATGCCCATTGCCATGAGGCGTTTGACGCCGAGCTGGGCGGCTTTGCTTTTCTGCTCGCCGAGGATTTTGGGTTCCATCACGTAGGTCAGGGCCACGAAGCAGACCTTGCCCGGCCCTTCTTCGTAAGCCAGTTCGCGGGCGGCCTCGATGTAATAGGCGTTTTCGTAGTCGCCCACGGTTCCGCCGATCTCGACAAAGACGACATCGGCGCCGCTGTTTAGGGCGAGCTTGCGGAGCTTCATTTTGACTTCGCCGGTAACGTGCGGAATCATCTGCACATCGCGGCCCAGGTAGCTGCCTTTACGCTCTTTTTCCAGGACCTCGGTGAGGATTTGGCCGGAGGTGGCGAAATTGTCGCAGCAGAGGTCCTGGTCGAGCATCCGCTCGTAGGTGCCCAGGTCCATATCGCACTCTTTGCCGTCGTCGAGGACAAAGACTTCGCCGTGGCGATAGGGATTCAAGGTTCCCGAATCGATGTTGAGGTATCCCTCGAGCTTGATGGGAGCGACTACAAAGCCCTTGTCCTTGAGCAGCTTGGCCAGCGAACTGGAGAATATGCCCTTGCCCAGTCCGCTCATCACCGTGCCGACGACGATGACGTAACGGCATTGGCCGAGCTTATAGCCGTCGGGCAGGGGGGTGTAGAACTCCGTCTCCTCGCTGAGGCTGCTCACGCTGGCCAGTAGCTCACGGGCTTCCATGGTTATTGCTTCTCCTGTTGGACCGGGGCATTCGCTCCTTTCGAGAGCACCCAGGCCGCATATTGCTCGGGCGTATCAATTCCTTGGCCATAATAATCGACGACGTTGACGGCTATGCGCTCCCCCGCCTGCAGAGCCCGCAGCTGTTCGAGCTTTTCGAGTCTCTCCAGGGCTGACGGCTCCATGGCGGCCATGGCCAGCAGAAAGTCCCGGCGATAACCGTAAATGCCCAGATGCAGCAGGTACTGTTCAGCGGGCCCGACGTTGCCGGGACAATCTCGGCTAAAAGGTATCACACTCCTTGAAAAATACAGGGCATAGCCCTGATCGTCCAGTACCACTTTGACCAAATTGGGATCGGCCGGGTCCTCCTTGGCCGTGAAATGCCTGGCCACGGTGGCCATCTTGACCCGTGGCTCGGCCTGCATTCGGTTAATGAGCGTTTCGAGGACTCCCGGAGCCATGTCCGGCTCATCGCCCTGAACATTAATGATAATCTCAGCGGCCAGCTCAGCAGCCACCTCAGCGATGCGGTCGCTGCCACAGACATGATCGGTTCTGGTCATCCGGCAATCGGCGGAAAATTCGCGCCCTGCCCGCATGATGCGATCGTCATCGGTGGCAATGATGACCTTATCTATCAGATCACAAGCACAGACCTGCTCGTAGACGTGTTGGATGAGGTACTTTCCCGTAGCCTTAGCCAGGGGCTTACCTTCAAAGCGCGTTGAGTCATAGCGAGCTGGAATCACAGCCACGATCGACATGCAGTGCTCCTGTTCCTAGCGGTCAGCATAGCATATCCCCCCGGACCCCGCCCGTCAAGCTCCACGCCGGGGCTCTCTTTTCCGTCATTGCGACCAGGCCACAGGCCGACGAAGCAATCTAAGCCCTTTGCCTAGCGCTCTGGGGCTGGTAAGATATACAGGTGTTCATGCTACCTTTTCGCTCCTTGCCAGCCAGCAGAATTGCTGGTCCTCGCCACGAAGGGAGGTTTTGGGATGACTTCCACAAAGCAATCTATTACGAAGAAGGTTTTAATATGGCTGACATTGATATCTTTTACACTAAGCTGTAGTGGTTGCACTATTGTTTCAAGAAGGGACTATCCAAGCAGAGCAACTCATGCAGGCCAAGCACAATCTACGTCAGTCGAAATGCACGTTGATGGAGAATCGTGCCTAACCATTCTAGTTGTAGCCTTAATGATACTCGCTGTTGCCACCGGAAACATGCATGGCTCTTATCATGGTCACGGTTCTTACCACCATTAGTGGGGAACCCGTAATACATAGAAGCTACCCTCAACAGCAGGGCAAAAGTCTTGAGCTTATCGCCGCCAAGAGCTAAAATACGGCTCGGTTCCCGCTGCTGATGGCCACGTTAGGAGCATACCATGAATCTAAAGGAGCACTTCCTCTACATGTACAGCGATGACTTCTGGTACTCCAAACTGGACTATGAACTGCTCAAACGGGCTGGCGTTGATCTCTACGCGTTACCGATCCGAACTGAAAAGCCCATCATCTGGCACTTGGCTCATATCGTTCACAAGGAAGAAGTGCATGTCGGCCAATTTCTTGAACGCCCTCGCAGACAGTTGCTTCATCCTGAACTCGACCCGCTGGTCATGGCCGGAGAAGGTCTCGATGTAATCTCGGATCTAATTCCAGACCTTGGCTTCATCATAGAATGGCATAAGAAGGTCAGGGTCGCTACCCGTTCATTCATCAACGGCTTATCTGCTGACGATTTCTTCGTCGTACCGGATGGGTCCCCCAAGGATCTATGCATAGCGAATTGGCTTGCTATCACTCAGGTGCACACAGGCGTTCACTTTGGCCACGTCGACAGTATCATCAAGGCACAGGAATGCTCATAACAATTGGATGCACCTGATCTCTATTTCGCTGGGGCTTCGTGGAAGCAGGTGATCCAGGCTTAAATGCCGGCACCGAGGACTTGGTTTTTCTCGGCTTGAGATTACGGCGGGCAAGAGCTAGAATGTGACTTGAATATCCGCCCAAGCGGTCCGAGGGGCGACCTTCAGTGGAGTTGCGTATGATAGAAGTATCGAATCTGGTCAAGCGTTTTGGGGCGGTCCTGGCTGTGGATGATGTGAGCTTCCACGTGCCGGCCAAGGCCATCGTGGGCTTTCTGGGAGCCAACGCGGCGGGCAAGACCACGGCCATGCGGATGTTGGCGGGCCTGCTGAGCCCGACCTCCGGCAGGGCCCGGATAGCCGGCTACGACTGCCTGAGCGAGTCGCTGGAGGTCTGCAAAATCCTCGGCTATATGCCCGAAAACGTGGCCTTGTACGGTGATATGCGGGTGGGCGAGTTTCTAAGATACGTGGCGGCCATGCGCGGCGTAGCAGTGAGAGACCGCAAATCAGCCGTCGAAGCGGCTATGGATCACTGCCAGATAAGCAACATGCGCCGACGGCTGGCGGGGACGCTCAGCAAAGGCTATCGCCAACGAGTGGGATTGGCCCAGGCCTTGGTGGCCAAGCCCAAGGTGGTGATTCTCGATGAGCCGACCATCGGACTCGACCCGGTGCAAATCAAAGAAACACGGCAGATGATTCGCTCTCTGGCCCAGAGCTGCACGGTCCTGCTGAGCACGCATATCCTCAGCGAAGTCGAGCAAATCTGCTCCAGGGTGCTGATTATCAGCTCGGGCAAGCTGCTGGCTGATGACTCGCTGGCAAACCTGGTCAAAGACGGGCAATCTCTGGAAGATGCCTATATGCGCATAACCGAGTCGGAAAGGGTGGTGTGAAAAAGTGATTGCGAACTGCGAATTGCGAATTTGACACAAGCAAGGCTAAAGATATGCAAAAGTCGTTGACTGTTCCGAGCAGTGTGGAATTGGCGGGTAAGATTGCCGGCTTCGTGGCCAAGGGCGTAGCCCTGCTGGCCATGGCTGTGGTGGTGCTTGGTCTGCTGGTAATCCTCGGCTTGTTGAGCGAGCAAATCCTCAGAGCTTTCAGCGTATCGGCGGGCTTGAAATTCGAGTCGGGGGTCGCTTCGTGGATTGGACGACACTTCCTGGACATAATCAAAGTGGTGCTCTGGACTGTAGCCTTGGGCGGTCTATATGTGATGCTCAGGAGGGGATTTCGAATTTCGTATTTCGTATTTCGTATTGAAAGACAGAACGCGGAAGAGACTGCAATTGGTCTGCAGGGTTATTTGGTGATCCTGGTTATCGGGGCAGTGGTGGCAGGATTGGGCTGGATTGGCTTAACCACGTGGCAGTGTCCGCTGGTAATCCCATTAGCTATAGTTGTACTCTTGTTGATCGGCCAAGGACTGAGCAAGAGCAATGTTCTGAACCTGGCCTGGCGGGAGCTGAGCAGTTGGCTGCTGAGCCCTTTGGGATACGTAGTGGCGGCAGGCTTTGCGATAATGGCTGGGCGAATGTTCATCGCCAGCATGGCTGAGTTGACGCAGATGAGGCCGGATAATCCTTTGGCCATTCAACCGTTGGCCAGCTTTTTGGCCTCTGACTTTTTTGCCGTGGCCCTGCTGATCCTGGTGGCCATAATAAGCATGCGGCTTCTGGCCGGTGAACGCGAGAGAGGCACGATCGAACTGCTCTACTCGATGCCGATCAAGGACAGTGAAATAGTGCTGGGTAAATTCCTGGGAGCCTGGGCGTTTTTCTGCCTGGTGATTCTGGTAACCCTGGTTCACATGGGGCTTTACGGGGCCTTTGGCGAGCTGGACCCCCGGCAGATACTCAGCAGCTACGTGGGGTTGGGTTTGATTGGGATGGCCTTTGTGGCCGTGGGGCTTTTCTGCAGTTGCCTGGTGCGCAACCAGATAGTGGCCGCCCTGCTGGTCTTCCTGCTGCTGGGGGTGACTATTTTCCTGGGCGATATCGTCAGCTTCGTGGGGGTCGGCAAAACGGCCGGCGGCTGGAGCGAATACACTTCGCTGATGCCGCATCTGGACTGGGCGACTCGGGGTACGATTGATTCGCGAACACTCTTGGCCATGGGCTCAACCTGGGCATTGAGTCTGTTCCTGTCCTTTTGCGTCCTGCGGGCCAACCGGCGGGGGATATTCTGGAACGTCTTCGAATCCTACAGTTCCAAACATTGGACAAACTTATTGGTGGCCTTGGCCCTGGCCGCCGCTACGTTGGTGTTCCTGGAAACACATTTTGCGGGTAGCGCGGCGGTTAAGCTGGTGGGGCTGGGCTTGGCGGCGATGCTGATGGCCC
>DAOVKO010000059.1 GCA_030631725.1 Actinomycetes bacterium
CTTCGGCCACGCAGTTTGCGTCGGAGGCGGCGTCGGCACTGCCGTGGTCTATCCCATCGCCGAGGCCTTGGCTGGGTATGGCAACAAAGTCACTGCCATAATTGGAGGCCGCACAAAGGATTACGTTTTGCTCGAACAGGAGTTGGGCCGCTTCGCTCAGCAGGTTATCCCCACCACCGATGACGGCTCCTATGGGCAAAAGGGTTTTGTTACCGCTGCCCTGAAGGACCTGCTGGACGGCTCCCCCGAGCCGCCCGTCAAGGCCGTCTATGCCGTAGGACCCGTCCCCATGATGAAGGCCGTCAGCGAACTGACCAAACCATACGGCATATACACCGTGGTGAGCCTTAATCCTATCATGGTCGACGGCACTGGAATGTGCGGCGGCTGCCGGGTCACCGTCGACGGCCAAACACGCTTCGCCTGCGTTGACGGCCCGGAATTCGACGGCCATCTGGTCGATTTTGACGAGTTAGCCGACCGGCTTGCAACCTACCGTCAGGCGGAGGGCAAAGCCATGCAGCGATATGAAAATCATCATTGTAAACTGAAGGACGAGTCGTGAGCTCACCCCCTGATCGTATGACCGCCAAGCAGCGCCTGGCCATCGAACGTCAGAAAATGCCCGAACGCTCGCCCGACGAGCGGTCCAGGGACTTTAATGAAGTCAATCTGGGCTTCACCGCTGAGTTGGCCAAACTCGAAGCGGCCCGCTGTCTCCAGTGCAAAACGCCCAAGTGCATGGATGGCTGCCCCGTCGGTGTGGATATCAAGAAGTTCCTCGAGCTCGTCGAGGATGGCGATTTTTTGGCCGCTGCGGCCCTCATGCGCCAAACCAATTCATTGCCCGCCTTGACGGGCAGGGTTTGCCCCCAGGAAATACAATGTGAAGCCGAGTGTGTCCGCGGGGTAAAAGGCGAGCCCGTGGCTGTCGGTCACCTCGAACGCTTTATCGCCGATTACGAGCGGGCCGCCGGTGAGCCCACCAATGTCGAAGTCGCCCCGCCGACGAATAAGAAAGTAGCTATCGTGGGTTCCGGACCGGCCGGCCTGACCGCCGCCGCCGATTTGGCCCGCCAGGGACACGATGTTACCGTCTTCGAAGCCTTCCACGCCCCCGGAGGGGTCTTGGTTTACGGCATTCCTGAGTTCCGCCTGCCCAAAAAAATCGTTGCCGCCGAGATCGAAAACCTCAAGAAGCTCGGTGTAAAGATAGAGCTCAATACCATCATTGGCCGTACTTATACCATCGGTCAGCTCTTCGAAAATGGATTTCAGGCCATCTTCGTAGCTAACGGGGCCGGCCTGCCCGTCTTCTTGGGCGTCCCCGGCGAAAACTACAAAGGCGTCTATTCCGCAAACGAATATCTTACCCGCGTCAATCTCATGGGCGCCTATAAATTTCCCAACTGCGACACCCCCATAATGCGTGGTCGGCAGGTCGCCGTAATCGGTGGCGGAAACGTGGCCATGGATTCTGTTCGCACTGCCAAGCGCCTCGGTGCCGAGAAGGCCACTATCGTCTATCGCCGTTCGGAGAAGGAGATGCCCGCCCGCGCCGAGGAGGTTCACCACGCCCGCGACGAGGGGATTATCTTTGAGATGCTGACCAATCCGATTCGCATCCTCGGCGACGAAGACGGCTGGGTTAGGGCTATGGAATGCTTACGCATGGAGCTGGGTGAGCCCGACGAGTCCGGCCGGCGCCGGCCAGTCCCCATCGAAGGCTCCAACTTCACCATGGACGCTGACGTGGTGGTCGTTGCCGTCGGCGCCCGCGCTAATCCGCTGCTGTCCGGCGCTACTCCGGACCTGAAAATCAACAAGTGGGGCTACATCGAAGTCGACGAGAATCTCCAAACGTCCAAGCCCGGCGTCTTTGCCGGCGGAGACATCGTCCGCGGCTCAGCCACCGTAATCCTGGCCATGGGCGACGGCCGAGAGGCCGCCAAATCCATCGACAATTACCTCAAAAATGGTTGATATTGCTCTGTCTTCAAGGTGTCACTAACATTGCGTTCACAATCGCTTTGCTAAAACGTTTTGCAGATTCTGGGCCATTGCCTGTTATTATAAGCCTATCTTGTTCAACTAAGGCCCCGGTATATTTCGCCCCAGCTTCTTTGAGCTTAATTTCTTGAGAAGGAGCACACGTTGCTCTAACACCATCAAGGACGTTTGCTTTGGCCAATATGGTGGGTGCGATACAAATTGCTGCAAGAAGTTTCTTCTTCTGTACTGCCTCGCCTGCGATTTTAAGTGCGACCTGGTTGTCAAAAAACTCTCTTGCTCCGGCCCCACCTATGAAGATTAGCACATCATAATCGCTAACAACAATATTTTCGATAACAACAGTGGCCTCTGCCGTGCCGCCCAGCATTCCCTTTATATGCCCTGTCTTCGTACTTGCCACTACAGTCTGTGCGCCTATTCTGTCAAGGGCTGTTTTTGTTTCGAACAGTTCTTCGTCACGAAAGTGCTTACTTGCAATAATTAACACGGCTCTTTTGGATGCAATGTTATGATGGGATAAGAAGGAATTGTGTCCTGTCCTCGTATTGATCTGATCAGACAGTAATTCGGCTCCTGGATTATTTGCAAGGATTGTTGGGATGTGAAATGCGTGGGTGTTCTTATCTAGTGGATTACCGCAAATATCCAGAAACAGTAGCTTTTTTAGTTTTGTCAACGCGGCAACATTGCGGATCTGGTTGTCTTTCAAATTTAACGTCTTGAGGTTCGTCAGTCGAAAAATGCTGGGAATCCTACGTATACGGTTGCGTCCAAGGTTTAACGTGTCCAGATTCGTCAGTTTCGCTAGGGGAAGAATATTATCGATTTGGTTACGCCAGAGTAATAATGTTTTCAATTCTCCTAAGCTTGAAATTGCGGCAATCTTATTTATTTGGTTGTAGCGGAGGTCAAGTTCAACCAGATTTGTTAGATTTCTTAGCGGCGAAATGTTGCGTATCTGGTTGTTCCGAAAGCCGAGAGACCTTAGTTTCGTGAGTTGTGAAATCGGCGAAATATCAGTAATCTGATTATCTCGCATATTGAGCCATTCCAGGTTTGTTAATCCGGAGACAGGAGAAATATCACAAACTTGATTATGTTCCATGTCAAACTTCGTCAACTTATACAGATTTGAAACGGCTGAAATATTGCTAATGTTATTCGTACGCACATCAAGAAGTGTCAAATTTGTTAATCTAGAAACAACTGAGATGTCGGCGATGTGGTTTTCACTTGCATCTAATACCGTCAGCTTTTGTAGATTAGAAAGCGGGGATATGTCTGGAGACTGATTCTCGCCAAAATTCAACTTCTCAAGATTTATGAGGTTGGAAAGTGGGGATATGTCATATACTTGGTTGTGCCACAACGTGAGTTCCTTCAATTTCGTAAGCCGGGAAACAGGCGAAATATCTCTGATTTTATTATCCCGGATGCACAGTAGCTCGAGCTTCGTCAATTTGGCGATTGGAGATATATCAGGGATCTCATTATATCCCACGTTCAGAGCAACCAGATTCGGCAGGCCTGAAATAGACGAAATGTCTGTAATGCGGTGGTTTCTATACACGTTCAGTACGACCAGATTTGTCAAGCGTGAAAGAGGAGAGATGTCACTAATATGGTTGCCCTGCAAATTCAACTCTCTCAAACGGGTCAATTCTGAAAGAGGGGAAATGTCAACGATTAGATTGTCTCGAAGATTGAGTTTCTGCAAATTTGTGGCATGCTCGATACCTGTCAAATCCTTGATCTGCCAGCCTCTTGCCGAAAGCATATTCAGAGCACGCATATGTTCTGTTGTAATGGCTCCTGCTAAGGGTATCTGTAGGGTTTTACGCACACATGCTTCAAGGCGGGAATCTTTAAAAACAACCAAATTCGGTTTTGCATGAGAAGCTAAACTGACTGGTTTTTCAAGTTCCCCATCCACATGTTTCGGTGCCTTGGTCAGCGACATTTTTGTATCCCGGCTTGATTCATCGTGAACCTGGTTGAGTGTCAGTTGTTCGCTGGAGATTGCAAAGGTCGTACTTAACGATATGTTTTGTATTATTAGACAAGAAATCAGTACGCGTGAGATATAGACCATCTTCAATACTCCAGCCTTTAGACTGCTTCCCGCGTCCGGCCGGATAGCAGGACCACGTCGCGCAATTGCTCGGGATTGGCTGCCTCCATCCACCGTTTCTCAAAGTCCGGCTCTTCAACGATGTGGGCAATGGCCATCAGGGCCCGCAGATGAAAGTTTCTCTGATCTCTTGAGCCGATGAGCACGAACACCGTCCGCACCGGCTGATGCAGCTCCGAAAATATAATCCCCGCCTTCGAGCGGATCATCAGCACCGCGAATATATTCTGGCCCTCCACCACGATGTGCGGAATTGCCAGGCCCGGCTGAATTACCGTGCTGGATTCCTTCTCCCGGGCCAGCAACAGCTCGAACAGCTTGTTTTCCGGTATGTCTATGTGGTCTGCCAGGGCCCTGGCTGCCCGAGCGAACATGTCCTTTGCCCGGATCGATTCGTCAATGTCCAGGATCGCGCAGTCCTGGATCAGCTTATCGAAGCGGTCGCCCCGAATCCCCTCTCTTTCTAAAACGATTTTCTTCAGTTCTTGCTCCAGTGCTCTACCCTTTGTCTGCCCGTTAGCCAGTTTGCGCGAGGTAATCCGCCGCACCAGGTAAATAAAGGCCGACTCTCTTCCCACTCGCACCTTCCCGTAGAGCAGATACCATCCTACCGCCAGGGCCCCAAAGCCCCCCGTGATCAGCAGCGGCACCGCCCCCATCTCGATTATTAGAAAAACATAGGAGACGATTGCGCCGATCTGGATCCACGGATACAGTGGGCAGTGGAACACCGGTCGATAGTTCTGAATCTTGCTGACCCGCATGATAATCACCGAAACGTTCACCAGCAGGAACATCAGGATCATCATCGTCGAGGCCGTCTTCACCAGGTTCTCGATCGACAAAAAGGCGATCACCACCATCATAAAGATCGACGTAGCTATTATGGACACATGCGGCGTGGAAAACCGCCGGTTCACCCTGCCCAAAAAGCGCGGCAAAAGGTCATCCCGCCCCATGGCCATCGGCGAGCGCGATGCGCTTAGAATCCCCGAATTGGCCGTGGTAATAAAGGCCAGCATAGCCCCAGCCCCGAGAATAAACACCCCAGCAAGGCCCATGGATTCCTTCGCTCCGAGTGAAATGGGAACTAAAGAATTGCTCAGAGCCCCGCCCTCTACAACGCCGGTGGTTACGAACGTAACCAACAGGTAAATAATCATCACCACCACAAAGGCCAAAAACATCCCCAGTGGTATATTGCGACCGGGATTCTTGATCTCCTCAGCCACACTCGCCACTTTTGTCAAACCGCCAAAAGAAACGAATACCAGTGCCGCCGTAGCCAACACCGAGCCAAAGCCGTGGGGCATAAAATCAGCGAAGTGTTCGTGCTTCATCACTGGCGCCGCTAGAACAATGTATAGACCCAACGTCCCCAGCAGGATTCCCACCAGAAGCACCTGGATTCTGCCCACATGTCTGACCCCCACTATATTCAACACACTGAAGAACACGCAAAAGGCGATAGCGATGGCCTTGATTTCTATGTCGGAAGTTTCCGGACGAATCAGCGTGGCAAAAGCCCCAATACCGATCAGGGCAAATGCGCTCTTCAAGGCCAGCGAAAACCAGTTCGCCAGCCCGGCCATCGTGCCCGGCAAGGACCCCAGACTCCGCTCGATGTAAAAATAGCTGCCTCCCGCCTTGGGCATCGCCGTGGCCAGTTCCGCCTTGCTGAGCATAGCCGGTATTACCAGAACCCCTGCCAAAAGATAAGCCAGGATCATAGCCGGACCTGCCTTGGCAAAGGCGATGCCCGGCAGTACGAAAAGACCCGAGCTGATCATCGCCCCAGCCGCTATGCAGAACACCCCCGCAGGGCCCAATTCCTTTTTCAGAGCCATTTCCTGCTTCCCTTGTAGTTCTTGCCCCGTGCTCGCAACCGCTGGGCCAGCCACAATAATCCCACGCACAACATGCAGGCCGTTATATCGAGGGCCCAATCTATTGCACTTCCAGCGCGACCCGGAATAAAAAGCTGCAACAACTCATCCAGCCCCGCATAACCCACAATTATACCCACCATCAGCCACGTCTTCTTCGAACGCAGAGATGCTCTGCGAACAAGCCCGGCATTGATAAAAACCAGTAACGTAAGCACAAAATACGCCCCCAGATGCAAAAACTTACCGGATACATGCCAGCCTGGCGGCACGTGCTGTTTTGGTATGTGGCTGGCGATGAAAATGCCCACCCAATATACACACAAGATCACCAGGGCCAGCCTGGACTTGCCTGTTTGACCCACAGACCTCGGCTTACCCGGCTCCATGTTGTGTACTATCTTCATCAGTCGTGGATTCGCAGTTCTCGAAGGGCCCCAGGCGTTCACTCGGCCCAGCTGGGTTTACAGCTTCTATCGCTGGAGTCGATTCGCTTTCGACGGGTAGTTCGCCCCTCTCCTGAGCCGGGCTTAACTCTGCTTCGACAGCCACAACCTCCGCCTCGCCTGCCTCAGCAGGCACCGTTGCCTGGCGTTTTTCCTCGGGGGGTTGCTCCTCTGTTGTGGCCCGCTGCCAAAAAGCCAGGAGTTCTTCGGCCAGGGCCTTGTAGTCCTGGGCCCCGTGCGAGCTCGCCGAGTATTCGAAGATGGTTTTACCGTGCCCCGGCGCCTCTGCCAGCCTGATATTTCTACGGATATAAGTTTTGAAGATGTGCGCCCCCTGCCACAGCGATTTTAGCGGATGGTCGCTCTTGAAAAACCTGGCTACCTCCTGGGCTACTTCCCCGCACAGGGCCGTACGCGAATCATATATACACAGCATCACGCCGCTGATACGCAGTTGGGAGTTGATTCGCCGCTGAACCAGGCTGACTGTCTCCAGTAGTTTGCCCAGTCCCTGCAGGGCCAGAAAGTGCGGCTGCAGAGCAATGAATACTTCCTCCACGGCCGAGAGGGCGTTGATGGTCAACAGCCCCAGACTCGGCGGACAGTCGATCAGCAGAACATCGTAGCGATCTTTGGCCGGGTCCAGAGCGTCTCGTAGCAATATCTCTCGACCCACCACGCCGACCAGTTCAACTTCGGCCCCGGCCAGGTCGATCTCGGCGGGCACCAGATCCATGTTCGGCCGGACCGTCCGCACACATTCTTCCAGGCTTACCGACCCGCCCAGAAGTTCATACACGCTTGGTTTGGCTTCACCCGGTTCCAGACCAAGGTGCATGGTCAAGTGTGCTTGCGGATCCAGATCCACCAGGCACACTCGCTGCCCTGCCAGGCTCAGGGCCGCTCCGAGGTTAACGCTCGTAGTGGTCTTGCCAACTCCGCCTTTCTGATTGGTGATCGCGATACTGTGCAAGGCCAAGCTCCACTCGGGCTAAGTCCGTGCCCGATTATAGGCCCCCGCATGGGTCAACACAAGTCTCTATCGCTTCTGCAGCCGCTGCTCCAGCCGAGCTTCTGGCGAACTGGTCCCTGGGCTTATTCCCAACACCTGCCAGCCCTTACAGCTTCCTCAACCGTCCCCTCTTGCCCTGCTGCCCTGCGGCTGCTTGGCCGTGGCCTCTCTCCACCAGCGATCCGACCAACCCCCTGCCCTTTCACCTGCCCCCATCCAACCCCCGGGCGCAAAAAAACGGAAGGTTTCGCCGTGGCCTGAAACCTCCCGTTATACGACTCGCAATGCCGCTTGTGTTTTTGCCGTGGCGGCAATGTGTTGTTCCCGATCCGTTGGGAACTCGCTCGCTTACTCGCGAGCTCAGATACTACCTGCGTCTTTTCCTCTTGGCTTTCCTTTTGGCTTTCTTCCTGGTTTTCTTCTTGGCTTTCTTTTTGGCTTTTCTTTTGGCTTTCTTCCTGGTTTTCTTCTTGGCTGCTTTGCGTTTCGCTTTTTTCTTTGCTTTTCTTCTCTTCGCCATTACACATCACCTCCTTTCTTACGTGAATGCTAGGAACGAAAAAAATGCTTGTCAAACCTTTTTTTCAAAAAAAGTTAACTTTTTTTCGGCCTTTTTCGGCTCCAAACTCCACTTGCACCAGATATATCAATGCTGTTATCGACATTTCAGAACAAAAATCTTTAGCTTTTAAGCATCACCCCACCTCTATAGTTCACTACTTTTGTGCTCCAGCATCCCCTGTTAATCTGCGTGCTACAACTTCATTACCTTGTTTTTAATTTGGTTTGCACCTTCAATCACAGCTATTCAAACCAGCCACTTGATCAGAGCAACTCTAATCAATATGTCCGCACAGCTTCTAGTCCACTATCAAAGAAACACCCAAAAAACTACTCAACTTGGTATCCTAATCCCGGCATCTTGGCTCTTTAAAATAGAACCACCTTTCATTGGAGCTAGCGTGGAAACAATCGAATCTCTAGTAACCACCGCTGCCGACTCCAGCCTTGCCTCACCCCAAAGACTGGCTGCCTTTGGCCGGATCGTCCTGCGTTTTCAAGACATGGCCTATGGCTGCGCCTACGCCCTGCTGGGGGACTTCCACCTGGCCGAGGACGCCGCCCAGGAGGCCTTCCTCACCGCCTATCGCCAGCTCCCTAAGCTCCGCCAGCCGGGGGCCTTCCCCGGCTGGTTTCGCCGGATCGTCCTCAGCCAGTGCCGCCGGCTCACCCGGCGTAAGTCCCTGCCCAGCACCGCTCTGGACGCTGCAGCTGCCGTGCCCTCAAGTATCCCCCCGCCGCCCCAGAACCTGGCACGGCGCGAGACCAAAGACAAGGTCCTAGCCGCCATCGCTGCCCTGCCCGAACATCAACGGATGGCCACCACCCTTTTCTACATCAACGGCTACTCTCAGAAGGACGTCGCCGAGTTCCTCGAAGTCCCACTCACTACCGTCAAAAAACGCTTGGCCGACTCCCGCACCAAACTCAAAGAAAGGATGATTGCCATGGTCAAAGATGAATTCAAGAAGCGCTCACTGCCAGAAGAGTTCAGCCAGAGAGTTCTTACCTTCGCCCAGATCATGAAGCATGGCGAGGGTAAGGACTACATATTCCAGTTTGCCAACGGAGTCAGAGTTCGAAGCCGGATAGACAAGGTCTTCCAAGATGAGAGCCAGTTGCACTTGTTGATTTGTGGCCCAACGGAGATCATATGTCATAGTGGAGAGCCATGGCCAGGGCCTCCTGATTCTTTTTCTTTTGATTCTTTTGTCCTGGTGCCGAGTGCTTTGGTCACTGTCACGCAGTTTGGGAAGGTTGTGAAACCTGGTTTAGAAGGTGGGGAGCTTCCATCGAGCTACGAGATAGTCGGGCCTAATGAGCCCAAGTATGAGGACAAGACGCAATACATGCCCTCAGCGGTTTCGACGGGTCCTCTCGACATTAGCCCAGATGGTTGTTTCGCCTTTATCCGGATTGGCAAAGATCAGCGTCCACACAAATACCACGGCCGTGGCCAGGACACTACCGAGTACACCTGGCACGTATCCCCTGACGATATTTATGTTTCAGAAGATCAACTCCACGCTTATCATCTAAAGCAGGACGATATCGTCAAGTGCAGATGGAGACGAGCTGTTGGAAATGAGAGATTCCGCGCTGCCGTCGACATTCTGGCTATCAACCAAACTCCCCCGGAGCTAAACCAACAATAAGGACATCTCCGGCAAAACACACCCCCTGCTATTTATACTCCCTGAACCGCACGCCCGCCTTCTCGCCATAATCTATGCAGACCTCGCGACCGCCGGCCTGGATGTTCATCCTGCTGACCTCGATTATCGGTCCTGCCCCGCCCCAACCTGCCCCCCACCCAAGAATTATTCGTTACTTGCAATAATCTCTCCTCTCTCAGCTTATTCTGTCCCTCTGCTCAGCCGATAATCAATAC
>DAOVKO010000193.1 GCA_030631725.1 Actinomycetes bacterium
CCGGGGGCGGGAGTTGTATTGGCTGGCCATGCTGGCGCAATAGGCACCGGCGGTGAAGACGGCCAACAAGTCGCCCCGCTTTAGCGGCGGCAGCAATCGATCCTTGGCAAAAAAGTCGGTGGACTCGCATATTCCGCCTACTACGTCGACCTTTAGCAAGCCGTCTATGGCTGGTTCGGCGGTTCGAGCAGGGGGGACAAATCCTTCGGCCGGCTGAACGGGCCAGATAAAGTGAAAGGCATCGTACAGACTCGGACGGATCAGGTCATTCATAGCCGCGTCGACGATGACGAAGCACTTCGGTCCGGATTCCTTGACGTAGACCACGCGGGTCAGCAGCACGCCGGCGTTGGCGGAGATGAATTTGCCGGGCTCGATGGCGATGCGCAGGTCCTTGTCGCCGAGCATGTCCACTATGGCGTCGGCGTAGGCTGGGGCCAGCGGGGCGGTGTCGGTTTGGTAATCGGCGCCGAATCCGCCGCCCAGGTCGAGCCATTCGATCTTCTGGCCGCGGGCCCGGAGGGCATCGATGAGGCTGAGCATCTTGGTTAGAGCTTCGACGAAGGGGTCGATGGCGGTGATCTGGGAGCCGAGGTGCATGTGCAGGCCGGTGAGATTCAGGCCGGGCAAATCGGAGTATTTCTCGAAAAAGGCGGTGACCTCTTCGAGGTCCACACCGAACTTGGTGAGCTTCTTGCCGGTGGTGATGTAGCGGTGTGTCTTGGGGTCCACGTCGGGATTTACACGGAGGACGGCGTTGGCCTCTTGGCTGGCAGCAACAGCCAGGCGGGAGATATTCTCGGCCTCGGGAGCGGATTCCAAGGCGAAGAAGCAGATGCCGGCATCGAGGGCCTCGGAGATTTCCTGGTCGCTCTTGCCCACCCCGGCGAAGACCACCTTGGCTGGATCGACACCGGCGCGAATGACGCGGGCCAACTCGCCGCCGGAGACTATGTCGAAGCCTGCCCCGGCCTGGTCCAGGAGGCTAAGGATGTGAATGTTGGAGTTGGCCTTTACCGAGTAGCAGATCAGCGGCTCCAGCGGGGCGAAGGCCTTGGCCAACTGCTGGTAATGGTGGCCGAAAGTAGCTGAGCTGTACACGTAGGTCGGGGTGCCGAGCGAGGCGGCTATGTCAGCGAGCCGGACTTGCTCGCAAAACAATTGTCCGGACTGGTAATTGAAATAATCCATGGCCACAGACTAGTAAAAGGGCTCTGAACAGTCAAGGCCTTGGTTGGAAGCTGGCGATGATGCGGAACGGTCCTCGGTGGAACCGAAGATAGATAAGAGACCCCCGGTGAAACCGGTACTACTCTGCGAAGTAGCTCGCTACGTAGCACGAGGGGCTAAATATAAGATGGATCCCCGCCTGCGGGTTTGTTGCCAAAGTCGAGATTGCTTCGTCGGCGTGCGGCCTCCTCGCAATGACATCCATTATTTGAGTTCTAGCAGAGCCTACGTTTCTACGAGTGGGCCTTCGGCTACGACAGTGGGTTGAACTGGCTCGGGCTCGATGACCCGCATGTGTTTCCATTTACCGCCGCGGTATCGGAGGTAGAAGCCGACGGCCGAGACAGTTACGTAAGCCATGATAAAAGCAAAGGCGGTTCTGATTCCGGTGCCGAAATGGACAATGCAGAGGTAGACGGGCAAGACCATGACCGACCAGGAAGCCACTGCGGTAAAAATGAGGATGAAGAGGGTGTCGCCAGCGCCTTTCAGGGCGGCGGAATAGATGATGGCCAGCCCGTCGACAAGGCTGTAACAGGCTACGAAGATCAGCAGAGCTCTGCCCAGTTCGAGCATGCGGGCGGGGTCATTGTTGCTCTGTCGCGATTTGAACAACCCAACCAGCGGTTCAGGAAAGAAGATAAAGACCGCGGCGATCATGACCATGTAAACCGTGACCATCCGCAGGGCGGCGCTAGTGGATCGCTGGGCAAGGTCGGGACGGTTGCGTCCGAGAAATTGGCCTACGAGAGTGGAGGTGGCGATGGCAAAGCCCATCATGGGCATGAAAGCCAGGTGATTGATGGTAAAGACGGCGTTGGTGGTGGCTAACTCGGTGGGGCCTTTTCTGCCAACGAGAAAGACGAAAAAGGTAAAGGCGCTGACGCCCACGAAGAAGTGCAGGCCGTTGGGAACGCCGTAACGCAGCAGTCTAACAAAGAGGTCTTTGTCCAGGCCGATGTGGCTGGCAGTGCCGAAGCGGCGTCTGTTGGCGGGGCTGAAAAACAAGATGGACAGGATCAGGACACTGAGTGCTTGAGAGATGACCGTGGCCCAGCCGGCCCCCACCAGTCCCCAGGCGGGAAAACCGAAATGGCCGAATATCCAGCAGTAATTTAGAGCGATGTTGACGGTGTTCACGGCAAAGCTCACGGCCATGATCGTGTACATTTTACCACGCCCGGTGTAAAAGCCGCTCAGGGCTGCCTGGAGGACGACGAATCCGCCGCCCAGGACGAGGATTCGAAAGTACTTCACTTCCAGGATGCGCACAGCGGGAGCATGGTCGCCGAGATTCATGATGGGCTCGGCCAGCGGATAAAGGCTCCACATCAGGACCATGGCAGCCAGGCCGAAGTAGATTCCCTGCCAGACGGCTGGGCCGATGCGGTGTTCTCGGCCGGCCCCGCAGTATTGAGCTACAAAGGTACTGACGTACCCGGTGGCGCCGAGAAAGAATGACAAGGCTAGGAAACTGGTGATGCCGGCGGGGAGGCTGGCAGCCAAGGAGTCCTGCGAGTACCAGGCGACGAACATGCGGTCGGTGAAGTGCATGATGGAGACACTGGATGTGCTGAGAATCATGGGCCAGGCCAGGCGGAGCACGTGGCGATATCCGCCGTCCAAATGGTTGTTCAAGTTCTCAGACATGCGTTAAGTAAGACTATTCCTTGTAAGATCGGGGGAACTTCTGCAGCGATTGATCAGGAGGCAGCGGCAATTATTTTGGGGGCGAACAGGACGATGAGGTCATAAGTAATATGAGCGCCGACGGTAATACCGAATCCGCGGAGGACATACAAACCGGTGAAATAGACGCCGCCCAGGAAGTAGAACCCAAAACGGGCCCAATCAAATGGCACCGGCTCAGGTCCGAAATAAAAATGATAGGCCCCGAACAGCAGGGCTGAGGCGATGGCAGCGAACGGCAAGGCGTATCCTTCCCGAAGACTGCCGACCTTGCTGAGCAGCAGGGCAATGATGGAGATCAGGGCCAATCGGAAGAGGAGTTCTTCGTAGATACCGGCGCCAATCATCAGCACGGCCATTTCAGTTGTGGAATTCAGTTCGCTCGGATCGGCAGACATCAATACCCCGGCAGAGGCTTCTGCGGATGGCCCGGTTACAACAAGATTGCATAATACCCACACCGGCCAGGCGAACAGAAAACTCTCTACGGCCATGCCCAATATGGTTCTGGCCCGAACCTGCCAGGGATAGCCCTTGGCCAAATGCCAGATCAACAGAACTATGACCACCACCAGACCGGGTAGATAAAGACCCCCATAACCAAAAAGGCTCAAGAGTCCCCTGAGCATGGCTAGGGCGGCGTTAACCTGTGTATCGCCAGCGGAGGAATGGCTGGCAAATACCAGAATGCCAATCTGGTGCAGCACGAGGATGGGCAGCAGGAAGACCAGGCAGTTCAAGGGCCTGGTGGTAGCGGTGATGTAGCTGACCTGCTCGGGCCAAGGGGGCTGCGGTTTGGCTTTGGGTGGAACGGGCATATGGGCCTTTTTCCAAGAGCTTGCCAAGAGTTCCTGCGAATATGCATTACCGGCCAGACAATCTACCAGAACAGGCGGGAAGGAACTTACAAAAAAATCGAATCAAGCGTAAAATGATTCCTGCCCCAGGCCAAGGTCCTTGCCGGGCTCGGTCGGTGGTCCGGCCGGAGTTGACGAACAGGATATCGAAGATTCTCGTTTTGTGGAGCGAAAAGCTATGAAAAAGAGCACTTGTCTTGCAGTCTCGGCGCTAACCTTGTTTCTTCTTGCCGGGCAAGCCTGGGCCGAGGAGTCCCCAACGCTGCTGCAGTTGTATGTCATCGATGGCGGGTGGATCGTCTGGTTCATCCTGGTGCCCTTGAGTCTGATTACCATCGGGCTGGCGGTCGGATATATATTAACCATTCGCTCTTCGGTGCTGCTTCCGGAAATGGAGCAGAGCCAGTTGACGGCGCTGC
>DAOVKO010000054.1 GCA_030631725.1 Actinomycetes bacterium
GAGGCCGTGGAGTTCGGCCAGCCGATGTTTCAGGTGCGCCCTGCTTAGCTAAAACACAAAGGCACAAAGCAGATAAAAAAAGGCACAGAGGCACAAAGTAAAACCCGCGCGAATCTGTGGCGAAGAAAGCAACCCCCGGTTTCCGAAGGACGCTACGCGTTACCGGGGGTTAAACATAAATGAGGAACGAGATAGATGTTCTCCAGAATTCTGGTAGCCAACAGGGGAGAAATAGCACTGCGGATCATGCGTGCCTGCCGGGAGTTGGGGGTTCAGACGGTGGTGGTTTATTCCCAGGAGGACGCGGATGCGGCCTATCTGGAAATGGCCGACGATGCCATCTGCATAGGTCCGGGCCCGGCCGGCGAAAGCTATTTGAACATCCCGCGGATAATTTCCGCGGCGGAGATTGCCGACGTCCAGGCTATCCATCCGGGTTATGGGTTTCTGGCGGAGAACGCCCACTTTGCCGAGATTTGTCGGTCCTGCAAAATAGAGTTCATCGGACCCTCCGCCCAGAGCATGAGGCTTCTGGGAGACAAAGTCGAGGCCCGCAAACTAGCCAAAGCCGCTCGAGTTCCGCTCAAGCAGGGCTCAGAATCAGCGGTGAGCGACAAAGAGGCCGTCAAGATCGCCCGACGCATCGGCTATCCGGTGATGATCAAGGCCTCCGGGGGAGGCGGGGGCAGAGGGATGCGGCAGGCTCACAACGAGATTTCGCTCCGGGCCGGTCTAAATGCTGCCCGAGCCGAGGCCCAGGCAGCGTTCGGCAATTCAGAGCTCTTTATCGAAAAGCTGATCGAACGTGCCCGGCATGTTGAGGTCCAGATTCTGGCGGATATGCAGGGCAATATCATACATCTGGGCGAGCGGGATTGCACTCTGCAGAGAAGGTATCAAAAACTGGTCGAAGAAACACCTTCACCGGATATTTCCGATGACACTCGCAACGAACTCTGTAAAGCGGCAGTGCGGCTGATGAAAAAAGCCAAGTATTTCAGCGCCGCCACGGTGGAATTCCTGGTGGACCAGAAGGGTGGATTCTCTTTTCTGGAAGTGAATACCCGAATACAGGTGGAGCATCCGGTAACCGAATTGGCCACCGGCGTCGATCTTCTCAAGTGGCAGATTCGGATTGCCGCCGGCGAGCCGCTCACACTCAAACAAGGCGATATCAAACCGCGGGGCGTCGCTATGGAATGCCGCATAAACGCTGAAGACCCAGCCAATGGTTTCAGGCCTTGTGCCGGAATCATTGAGGAATTTCGGTCCCCGGGCGGGCCGGGAGTTAGATTTGATTCTCATGTGTACTGTGGATATCGCATTTCCCCATGTTACGATTCCTGCATTGCCAAACTTATCATTCATCAGCCCAGCCGGGCTGAGGCTATATCCTGTATGCGGCGGGCTCTGGATGAGTTTCATATCGAACCAGTCAAGACCACGATCCCTCTGCTCAAGCAGATATTCCGTCACCGGGATTTCATCAGAGGTAAAGTGGACACGGAGTTTATCGAGCGGAGTTTTTAAAGCGGAGTTGAAGGAATGGCCAAGATAAAAGGAAATGCTGTGGTCGGTCAGTCCGGTGGGCCTACCGTGGTAATCAACCAATCACTAGTAGGCGTCGTCAAGGCTGCCCAGGAGCGAGAAGAGATAGGAAAAATCTACGGGGCCAAGAACGGCGTGCGGGGCATGAAGCAAGAAGAGTTCATTGAGCTGCAGGACCTCCCCGCCGAGCAGCTCGAAGCCGTGGCCAATACCCCCTCGTCGGCCCTGGGCACCACTCGCGACAAACCCGACGAGGAATACTGCAAGCAAATATTCGAGGTTTTCCGTAAAAATGAAATCCACTACTTCTTCTACATCGGGGGCAACGATTCGGCCTCGACGGCATATATCCTCAACAGCTTGTCTGAAAAGGTGGGCTACGACCTGCGGGCGATTCACATACCCAAAACCATCGACAACGATCTGCCGGTTACCGACCATTGCCCGGGATACGGTTCGGCGGCGAAGTTCGTGGCCCTGGCCCTGATGGGGGACAATCTGGATAACACAGCGATGCCGGGCGTGAAGGTTGATGTAATCATGGGTCGGCACACTGGTTGGCTGACCGCGGCTGGGGTGCTGGCTCGTCAGGAAGCGGATGACGGGCCACATCTAATTTACGTGCCGGAAGTACCTTTGGAGATGTCGCAGTTCATCGAAGACGTCGAGCGGGTTTACAAGACTCAAGGACGCTGCCTGGTGGCTGTTTCCGAGGGCATTAGCAACGGTCAAGGAGAACTCTGGGCCAAGAAGGCTCAGGCCGTCATGGAACAGGACGCCCACGGCAATGTAACGCTGTCGGGCACCGGAGTGCTGGCTGACTTCCTGATCTGCGAACTTCACCAGGCCAAGCCAGAGATCAAGCGCATGCGCGGCGATACCTTCGGATACCTGCAGCGCTGCTTTCCGACGGTGGTTTCGCAGATTGATGCCCAAGAGGCCTACATGGTAGGACAGGAAGCCGTACGCTATGCCACCGACTGGGCAATGGACGGCTCGGTGGCCATTCGCCGGCTGAGCAGCCCCGCCGGTAAATATAAAACGGAAACCTTTTTGACGCCCTTGTCTTCGGTGGCTGCCAAGACCAAGACCATGCCGGCTGAGTACTGCGACACACCTGGAGTAATCAAAGAGGCCTTTGTTGACTACGTCCGGCCCCTGGTCGGAGAACTGCCCCGATGCGCCAGATTATTCTAGCGAAAGCTACTGGATTGCGGCTGATTTCTTTTAGCAAATTAGGCTTGACTTACGGGTCCGCCGGAGGTTAGGCTATTTGCGCATTGAGCTGGAAACGTGCGTTAGACTATCGTGATTAGGAGGTCACTGATGTTTGATTTGAACGGAAATCTTTTAGCGGCCGGATGGTGGAGCTGGTGGCAGACAGTCCTACTCCTCTGCATCATCGTTATCCTGGTGGCCTACTACCTGTATCGCCGCAAACAGGTGTAAGCCGAGGCGTCAAAGGCCTCGAGAAATCTCAAGCTTGGCGAAGTGAATCAATGCTCTGGGCGAGTGTGCATTGGTCTATTGAAATTGCCCGTGCAAGTTTGCTCTCCCGCAGTCGCGAGCTGCGCAGGACCACGGCGTCCAGGCGTAAAATCAATCCCAGAAATTCCCTGGCTGCCTGGCAGAGCCTCTCGGCCAGGCCCTGTCCCTGAACAACACTTAGACAATCGACCATGGTCAGCCCCAGGGCTTGGCCTGAGCTGGGGGCCAGGCGCTTGAGCTGACTATAAGCATCCACAACTATTTTTGATTCCGGGCAAGTTACTACGGAAATCTGGGGGCATTGGGCCAACAACTCACTAGTAAGGTCCAAGACCACCAGCAGCAGACTTGTGTGTTCGGGCAAATCAGACACGGCGCGGCGCAAGTCGTTTGCATCGGCAGCGCGGCTGCTGACAGAACGGCGTTTCGGGCCAATCTGGGAGGTACTGAACAAACGCAGCAGTGCCCCGCCGTTCTCGAACTGCAGCAGAGCTGCGCTGCCGAGCTGCCGGGCGAAGTGTGCGGCTATTCGTTTGGTTGAGGCGGCGGGATCGGGCAAGTGTTCTGCCAAGAGGGCACGAACCGTAATCTTTGCTCCGGACGAATCTCCACCGGAAAGAAACAAGTGGGCAATCTGGCTCAGCTCATCCTGCATGGCATCATGGCCTAGTATAAAATAGGGCCCGCACCTACTTAGCGAGCCCTGAAACCTAATCCCCCCACGCTTGGCGGTATATATCCTGTTTACTTCACCTCCACCACTGAGTTGAGCTCACCAAAGGGATTGGCTTCCACCCGGTCATTGAAGGGGTCGCGCTGCCAACGGTTGTCCACCACCAGGCGGTAACGGTAACAACCCGGCGTCAGCGGCAGAACCGTCTGCCAGACATTGTCCTGCTGCTCTCGAGCCATCGGGGTCAGCCCGGGATTCCAGCCGTTGAAGTCGCCGGCCAAGCAGACCTTTTCGGCATGCGGATAGTGGGCTCGAAATATGATTCCCTGTTTAGTCTGGCAGACTCCATAGAACTTTGCCAAGCGCTGCTCGGTGGTCTGCGGTTTGTGCTTTTTGGGTGCCCCAGCCAATCCTCCGGGCATCATTTTGTCGGCCCGTTGGAGCAGGTCATCGGCGCTTTTGCCGATGCGCTGGGCCTGGGCCAGGACCTGCTCGGCTGTACTGAAGGGAGTGTGCCGGCCTACCGTATCGCTATCGGTACGAGCGGGCGGTTTTTCAAGTGCATCGAGGGAGAGCTCGGCCGCACGTCCGGAAAGAACTTCTTCAGCCAGAGCCCGGAAATCTCGGTAGCCGATACTGGCGGCATCGTATTCGGTGATCGGCTGGCCGAGGCTGGCGGCCTCCTTGAGCTTGGTGTTGAAGTTTATGCAGGCTCTGGCCAGTATCTGCTCATACCTGGCCCGCAGGTGAGCCAAGACCTCCCTGCCCAATCTGGTCCGCACGTCATACAGACTGGGCACCACCCGCACCCGAAAGCTCTGCCCGCATTCTTTGCGCAATACCTCTAGAGTCTCGAGCTGTTGGCCGAGGCTCTCCAGGCAAAAGTAGCCGGTCTCCACCGGCACGATGACCTCATCAGCACTGCGCAGGGCATTAAAGGTCAGCAGGCCAACGCTCGGCGGGCAATCAATAATAGTGATGTCATACTGGTCAGCGGCGGCCAAAAGGGCCTGGCGGAGACGATCCTCGCGGCCCGGGGTTCCGGCGAATCTCTGCTCAAAGGCGGCCAGGCTAATGGTCGAGGGGGCCAAGTCGAAGTTGGTGGCAATCTGCCAGGTAATCTGGCGCAAGCTCTTGGCCAAATCTTCCTGGTCAGGCTCGCAGAGCACATCATAAATGCTTCGTTCGATCTGCTCCCTAGGTACGGCCAATCCCAGGGCACAATGGCCCTGGGGGTCCATGTCGGCAAGGAGGACTTTCCGGCCGGTCTCGGCCAGGGCGGCGGCGAGGTTAATGCTGATGGTGGTCTTGCCGCAACCACCCTTCTGATTGATTATCGCAACGGTTCGCATATCTGACTGATATTGAAATCGTCATTATCCCAGTAATGACTTGACACTTTTTATGGGACCAGCCCATAAAAAGCCATTTTTTTGCCCTGATGGTGGGAAATTCCCCGCGCACCCCTGTCATCCCTGCGCAGGCAGGGATCCATCTTTGCCTGTCATCCCTCGCGCTTTCCGCTTCACACTTCACGCTCTACGCTTCACGAGCATTGCGATAGCCCGCCAGCCATGCCGAATAAGCTGATAACTTTTACAAGCTGATTGATTGGCCCGTGTCGGATGCTGCTATTCTTTCGCGACCGGCAGCTCCCGCTCGACCGTGCCGAACGACTGAGCAGCCTCGGAGGCTTCCCACAACTTGATCAGCACACGGATGCTCCCATGGTTATCGTCTATCTTGCCGTCAGTGCAAAAAAGCTTCAGGACACTTTCCGAGTCGGCGCAGTACTTGACCCCTCGGACAACAGGAACAGGTGGGCTATCTCCGATCTGATACTTTAGCCGCATCCAGTTGTGGCCTCTGTCGGCATAACCCATGTAGTCACAATAGACCCCCCTCTTGGTGCCACCGCCTGTCCAGGTGTCCTGCGGGTATGGCTCCAGTACGAAGCATTGTCCCTTCTTTAGTTTTATCGTTGTTACAAAAGGTGTCTGTTGGTTCTGCGTAGCCTGGACCTGCACATGTTCGAATCGTTCATACTGCCCGGAAGCGACGAGTGTCCCTGTCACGGGTATGAGCGAGACATTATCCAGCAGAGGACCATAGTGGCCGTGGGCCTTGCCGACGCTGAAGAACTCAATGGTCGTTTTTGTGTCTGTGGCCGCAAATTGCCAGGTTTTTCTCTGCCAGCCCAGTGCTTTTCTACTCCGCCCAGTTGTATTGAACCAGAGCTCGGCCGATTGCCCAGCAGCCTGCACCTTCATTTTTTTGACTGTGGGTGGGCCGTCTACATTGCCGGCCATGTCGAAGCTTACGAGATAAACTTGGCCAGGCTGTGTGTCGAAGGTCTGAGCGATTCCCCCGAACGCAGCGTGTCCTTCAAGGTCAAGACTACGGCTGCCGTCAGAGCTTTGCCAGGCTGAACCGAGGTAATCAATCGAGCCTCGGATTACCCTCCATCCTGCGATTTCAGTTGAGCCAGGCTCTATCCTCTTGTGGCCTTGGCCTCCTACATTCGGCCCTGTCTCGAAACTGCCGTTGACAAGCAGATTACCGGTCGTTTCAACGTCGGCTGCATAGCCTCCGCTACTCAAGCCATTCTGATAATTCTCTTGGACTTCTCCTGCTGATAGCGCCCTGTCGTAGATTGCGACATTACCGATCACACCATGAAATCTTTCCCCATATCCACGCCACTGTCCAATATGAAGGGGGCTGCTGCTAGGTGTTATGTTTGTTGTATAGAGATACCTACCCATCTCAACACCGTCGACATATACGACCATCTTAGAACCATCGTATGTCCCTACAGCGTGATGCCAGTTTCCAACTTGGATGCTGGATGGAAAATCCCGGTACCATTTTCCGCAGATCCAGAATTGAATGAGTTCTGTGTTGATATTCAGTCCATAGCCACCGCCCTTTTTATCTCTCGAATCAACTACATAGTGTTGGCCTTGTCCTGCTGGCTTTGCCTTTGCAAGAATAACCCAAGCTTCAATCGTGATTTCATTTGTAAGGTCCAGAATATCTGAATCTGCAATTGTGACGAAATCATCCACCCCATCAAAGGCTAACGCCCCGCCAAATTTTCCGTCTGTCCTCTGTGCTCCATGGATAGTACCGTGGTTGTTTCCGACGGAATCGCGTGCTATGTTTCCACTGCCTTCGTCAAACTTCCAGTGAGCTACCAGTCCATCTCCCTCTCTGATGATAACGTAGGGCGGCGTGTATTTGTTGCACCGCAGGCGGTGCAATTCCCCCTTTCGACATCGCTTCCTAACCACCGTGAAAATGCGGGCATTACCGGCGATCATCTCGCCCACTGGTTCCCATCCCCGCTCGATGAATTGTTCTTTCGTAAGTGAACGTTCCTTCCATCCGCCGCTGGGGTTCCCTTCGTATCCGAAGTGACAGGCCAGATAAACCATCCCATCGCTGAGTATCCGAAAGTCTGCAACAACCCCATGAGGTCGTTTCGGTTTAGAATAGATTTTGGCCCCTTGAAGGAACGAAGGTAGTTCACGCCAGCCGTCTGGGTTGTCAGATTCGACCAGCTCAACGGGTGCTAAATCTGCACACTTGACAATCGCCGGCTCATCAGAAACCGCCGTGCTCGTAGGCAGATCCCGCTGAACCGTTACCTTTACGTTGTCCAGGCCCCAGCTTTCGTTTGGCAATCTTTCCAGTCCGGAGGCGGAAAAGTTCAACTGCAGGCGATTTTCGGTATGAGAGAAGGTGAAGCTCAGTTTATAGACTGAGTCTGTTGGTTTGCCCCGCCACTTGTAACCAAGGGTGTTGATCTCGTCCGCTCCTGTGTGGGGAGGATAATTGCCATCTGCGTGTACATCCGGATATGCCTGATAGTTTTTACTATTGCTAAAGGTCGTGTGCAGCAATGTCGCCCCGTCAGTGACGGACAAATCCCAATAGTCAGGGCCATACTGGCGGTAGTTTCCGTCCCATTTTCGGATAATAAACAGATCGAAAGATACAGTTACTTTCACATGCGGGGGCAGATTATTGAGGCTCAGTTGCACGGTATCATTACAGAATTGGCCGAGGAAACGCCTGCCATCTTTAGGGGTGTATTCGGTTGTGCGTTTGGACCACTCTCGGCCGACAGTCTTTTCGAAATCATTTTCATAAACCACTTGCCGGGCCTTGTCGGGCTTGGCGAAGGCGTTCCCTAGAGATAAAACCATTACAGCCGCAACTAGTACGATCTCAATTCCGCCCTTGATGGTTGTCATCTTGTGTCCTCCTGATTTTGCCTGACCTGCCTTCGCCTCAACACCCAGCCAGGCCCAACTGCTGGGGGGCCCCTGTTTCCAGAAACCCCTCAGCCGTGGCGACTCCCCAGCCTATTACTGAATCAATTAGCTGCTCGACTTGGTCGAATTTGCATATTCCTGTCATACTCCATTGTGAAACTGTAGTTCACCACCGTCGCGTTTTGATCAACAGAATTCGGCTTGAGATTCATATCCCAGCGAAGAATTCCCTTTTTCCTCAAGATGCGTAGATACTCAGCGTCCTTGCTTAGTTCGGGGGCAGTCTTGAGCAGTTCTATCTTGATCGAATTGTCATCCGTGCTTGGCAAACGGTCCAACAGCCGCAGTTCAGCCGGTGTACCCCTATAATTGCTCAAGGCAATACGATAGTGGTATGTATCTATGCGATTGCCGCCCTGGATACGTGTCTTCTTATCTTCAAGCTCGCGCAGCACTTGAATCTGAGAATCGATGCCGAAGCCGGCTGTGAACTTTTCGCCCACGGTGACTATTGGCAGATTGCTTTTGCCGACAAATTCGCCGTTTCTAAACATGCTGGCCGGCCCTGGCAGGAAAACAGTCTTGCTGGCATTGAGCAGCTCTGCCTGCAAATACACATAGTCAGTCAGCAAAGGTGTAGCGACAAGTGTGAAGTCGGCCTCTGCTGTAACGGCCGCTACGGTTACCAGTTGCTGGTCGGTTCGGCTCGGCAGAGTCAGCTTGCCGGGCAAATTATAGGTAACACTGACGCCCTCGATGCGGGCAATCTCGCTTATCTGTTCTTTCATCTTCTCCAAGGATTTTCGCGAGGCGGCAAATTCCAGGGCCTGGTTACTCACAGCAATGCGTCCAAGTTCCTTTTGAGCCGCAGCTCCCTTCCTGCTTTGTTCACGACGGGACCTACTCAGCTTTTTGAAATCTCCAGATAGATCAATGTATCCAGCACCGCGCCGCCCTGCCTGCATATCAGCCGCGACTGCACTTGGTTGTCTGGGAAGCTGTCGGCTGGCAAGAACGACTGCCATTGGCTCCAAGACCGGAGCTCCAGCCACCATAGCCGGCTCGGCAGTTGAAAGGCTCAGGGCCACTCCATTCCAGTCTTCGCCACTGGTCTGATTGACTACAGCGTTGTATTCAATCAGAACACTTGACTTGTCGGGATTGGCTCGAAGGTTATATTGTGGCAGCCAATTGGCTCCGTTCACCAAGTAGCTCAGCTCTATGGCCGTCTTCTGGTCGCCGGTTTTTCTGACAAACAATACAGCCTCACGCTCAGTACGAGACCTGCCCGCATCAAGCGCCTTGCGCTTGCGATTGAGCAGTTCTAGCTGCTCTTTCAACTCGGTCATCTGGTCTTCCAGTTTCAAGGCATTTTGATGCAATGTATTCCATTTGCTCTGCAGGTACTCTGCCAGCGACTGGATCTGTTCGGATGCCAGAAGACCCCTGTTCAAATCGACATGGCTTGCATCAACAGCCAGTTTCCATATATTGTCATACTTAGCCCAAAGATTACCGCCATGCTTGTGATCCCTCTCGGCATAGCGAAGCTGATTCCTGACGGTTTTGATCTGAGCATCGAGGGCCTTGACTTCTTCTCTGGTGTCGGCTCGGACTGCCCGCTCACGGTAACGTACGCTAAGTACGGTGAGATTCTCGGAAGTCTGGGCGTATAGACTTTCAGGGATGATCTTGGCGGGCAAGTTTCCGACTATCAGCTCAGAAGTGCCTGGGGCCAGATCAACGCTGATCGTGCGTGTGACTAAGGCTTGGCCGCGATATGCAGTTACCTTTGAGATCGTGCCGGTTATTGTGGGCAGCTCAGCAAAGGCACTTGCCGTCAAAAGATAAATTGCCACGGTAGCCAGGACAAAAACTTGTGTTCTCGTTTTCATTTTTTTGCTCCTTTCAAAAAGCTCTAACAACAATTGCTTGGCAATGAATACGACAGCGCGAGTCAGTACCAAGTCTATTCGCCTAACTCATGGTAGTCACAGGCGTTATGCAATCTTGGGAGCAGACCTGGCGTAGAATCAGTATTTAGCCCATAACTTGGTTCACAACAATGAGTTCCGATAATTTAGGCCGTGCTATGTCGCGCTGCAGTATCTGTTTACCTCTTTGATTCTTACGTGAAAGCCCCCGCGATTCAGCCGAGCATCATC
>DAOVKO010000002.1 GCA_030631725.1 Actinomycetes bacterium
GAAGAAGGATTGGCTGGCGGTGGTGGTCAAGCGCGATCCGCCGGATAATATCTGGTCGATGCTGCCAGCCTTTCCGGAGGCCGTGGTGGCGGAAATCAATGGGCCCCTGGCAGAGTTGCAAGTGGAGGCCAAGCCCTTCAGAGATGTCTCCGAGGAGCTGAAAAAACTATTCCGGAAGCGCAAGAAAAAGCAATAGAACAGCACGGCCAGGCGAAAGGAGTAGCAACGTGAGCCAGCTAAGAACCTCTGGGAATAAACTTCTGTCAATTGTATTGGTTGGGCGATAGTATTTTGAATGGCCAAGAGTAGTGCTGGATTTGTTGATCAAGACTTAGGAGCTTAAGTGATGCAAGGATGTATTCGGGCGGACGGAGCGAGCACAAAGAATTCGATCAATTTGATTCGGGTCGCTGTACTGATGGGGGCCTTATTATTTGGGGCGGGCTGTCAAAAGGACTCGGCTAGGATATCGGATGGTGTGGCTATCCGTCACGCTCAATTGAGTAATGGCGGATACGACGACGTTGGGCGGACTGGGGGGATGGTGCGCTTGGCCAGCTTAGAATCATTGGAAAGTATGGGCCGCGGTTTGGTCGGCACAGTGGCTGCAACTGAAGGGGTCAGTGGGCCAAGAGGGGTGAGTAAATGGGATACGGCGATGTCGGATCTGTGGGATCTGCCGGGGGTGGCCTGGGATGATGCCCAAACGGTGGTGCAAAAGCCAACGAATCTGGTAATTCTGGGGGTGGCGGGCGGCTTGTCGATCTGGGGAGAATTCGGCTTCGACAACCGTGTGGACGAGAGCCTGCGGGGCCGAGATATAATCAACGACGATTGGACTATCGCGGTGGGCACGGCAGGTAATCCGGGAACACACTTTACGGTGGCCCTGGCCATCTATACGCATGGGCTGCTCACGGAAAATTCGCAGACTTACGATTTCGGCAAGACGCTCACGCAGGCCCTGGTGCTCAATGGGCTGGCTACGATGGGACTGAAGCTGGTAGCGAATAACCACTCGCCCAACGGAGAGCTATTCGGCTGGCCCAGCGGGCATACCTCCTCGACCATGACGGTGGCCTCGGTGGTGCATGAGTATTACGGTATTTGGCCGGCTGCTCCACTGTATGCCCTGACCGGACTGGTGATGTATGAGCGGATGATTACCGGAGAGCATTGGGCTTCGGATGTCATCTTCGGGGCGGCTTTAGGCTACGTGATCGGCCACAGCGTCGCTGGTGAACGCCAACTGCAGATTCTGGGCATGGACGTAGTACCATACACCGACCCGCATAGCGGCTCCAGCGGCATTGCTCTGGTCAAGTGCTGGTAAAGTAGAAAAATCAAAAAGGAAAATGCAAAAATCAAAGTCACAAATCAAAATTCAAAATGTTTAAGCCGTTTAGCTAGACCTGCCGGATCATTCGTATATTTTTGATTTTTGCTTTGTCATCCCCGCCTTCGCGAGGACAAGCTTTACACTTTGCATTTCCGAAGGACGCTTCGCGTTGATTTTTGATATGTTGTTAGTACAAGGGGTTGATTACCAAGCCGGTGGGGATTTTGGGATAGAAGAATGTGCTTTTGTGGGGCATGAGTTCACCGGCTTCGACGACTGCTAACACTTGCTCCATGCTTGTGGGCTGAAGCAGGAATGCGGCTTGGTGTTGGCCCTGACGGCAAGAGCGGACGGCTTGGCCGATATCCTTCACATAGGTGATTTGCGGCGGGGCACTGGGGGCCAATTGGCTGGTAATCTTTTCACTGAGCAAACAATCGTGGAGAATGACGACAGCGAGGTCTCGCAGGGCAGGAGACTTCTGAGGCTCCTGTTGGGCGACGGGATCGTCGGACTTGGGGCTCAGAATAAGAAGCTGATTGCAGCACGGCTCATATAAGCCGATGGCTCGGCGGTGGGCGCGGGCCAGGGCAGATTCAAATTGGTCGGCCTTGGCGACGTCCAGGCCAGACTCGGTCCAGTTAAACTGGCTGGAGGTGAGGGAGCGAAATTTTGGGAGGAAATCGTCAGCCAGCCCCACCACCAGCCGATGGGTTGGCAGGATTACCAAGCCGGGGTCAGCCGTGGAGACCAGGGCCATGTTCACGAAGTTGGCCCGGTGCTCATCGGGAATCGATTGGCCCGATTGCCGCAGAAAATCGCGGTAGTTCAGAGCAGTGCTGTAGCGATGGTGGCCGTCGGCGATGTAGATTTTCTTGTCGGCCAATAACTGCACAGCGCGATTGATGGCCTGGGGCTCTCGGACGAGCCACAGTTCGTTGCGGATGCCATCCAAGTCGGCGAAGCAGTCGGGCTCAGCCGAGCTGGGCTTCAGGGCGTCCAGGGCCTGATTGTTCTGATCGGGGTAGAGACCGAAGACGGGCGAGAGATTGCAGCAGGTGGCCTTGGTCAGGGCCAGGCGGTCTTCCTTTGGGCCGGAGAAAGTATGCTCGTGTGGTTTGACAGCCCCTTCACCGAGGGGCTCAAGTCTTACTCGACAGAAAAAGGCCTTTCTGGTGTGGGAGGCTGAGCCGATTTTGAAAGTCTGCTGATAATAGTAGAGCCCGGGCTGGGGGTCTGTGACCAGAACTTTGCGATCGAGCCAATCTTTGAGGAGCTGGGCGGAGCGGGCGTAGGCCGCCGGTGGTCCGAGGCTGGACGGGGGCATGTGCGGCAGATCAATGTGAACAATGTTGTGCTGGTCGCGGGCGATTAGTTCGTCCCGGAGGTCCGCGTCAATGACGTCATAGGGCGGGGCCAAGACACAAGAGAGGTCCCGCTGCTGCTGCGTGTTGAATCTGATGGCTTTGAGGGGCCTAATTTGAGCCATTGTTGGTACCTGCGTGATTTGTTAGTGTGAGGATTGTACTAGTTCGGTTTTACGAGTCTGCAAGAGGAGCTTCTTGTCGGGGGGCATATCTTTCTCAGCCAAGAGCTGGTCGATACCCTCGACGAAAAACTCCCGACAGAAATCGCTATGAAAGTAACGCTCCTCCGGAGCGCGGTCCTGGAGGGTTTTCAGAAAGGCGGAAAATTCCTGGAAGTAGGTGCCATAGATGTGGAAGGAGTCAGCCACGTGGATATACTCGCCCGGCTGGAGGTCCAGCTGCCCGGCTATTTCGGCCTGCAACTCGGTGAAGGCGTACATGTTCATGAAGGCGGCTTTGTAAGCGTCGTTTGACCGCATATGAGCGACCATATTCAGGCGGTTGTTTTCGACCCTGAACCAGAGGCGTTGCAGACATGGCGGATCGTAGACCTGGTGGTCTTCCCAGGCTTTCCAGGTGACAGCCTGTGCCCGGCGGGTAAAGCTGACCTGGCGGAGCTTGTCGACGACGGCGGCTATTTGGTCGACAACCCGCCCATCGGGCAAGGTGTATTCAGAGAGACGCTGATGATAAGTGTACTCCCATTTGTTGAGCTTGGGGTCGACCCAATGGTCGTGTACGCCGTAGAGCATCTCAGCCCGATATTTCTCCAGGTCATCGAGTCCGCCGGGAAAGGCCCGGTGAACACGGGGCTCGGCAAAAGGCTCCAGGCTGTGAATGGTGGCCAGGACATCCCGGGAGCTGGGCTCATCAAGTTTGTCGTATTCGGTGCGGAACTCGCTGCCCTGCTCCCAACATTCGATAACCGCCTGCTCCCAGGCCGCCGGCAGCGTCTTGGCGATGACGTGAATGGATTTCATCTTCTCTCCGCGAGCATAAATATTCGGTCAGTTTTGGGCCTACAGGATAACCGCGAAGCCAGGTAGTTTCACGACTAAAATGGCAAATGAGAGTGAAAAGAGGTTATGCGAGAGCAGAGGGATGGGGGCTCTTGACAGCAATAACCGTTTGACTACACTAGAGTTGATTCGTGCAGTCTAAGTGGGCGTACCCGAGCCGAAGAAAGCAGCAAAACGATGGCTAAGAATGCTCTAGAGCGATGCCAGGATATCATGGGTTACTGCTTCGGCGATGAGGAGCTGCTGGATGTGGCCCTGAGGCATTCGTCGGCTTGCGAGCGGCGGGTGGATTCGAACGAACGGCTGGAGTTTTTGGGCGATGCGGTGCTGGATATAGTCATCTGCGCGGAGCTGTTTAGGCGATTCCCGGAGTACCTGGAAGGGGATTTGACCATCCTGAAAAGCGCTGTGGTCTCGGGCAGGAGCTGCGCGCGGGTGGCCCGGAAGCTAGAGCTGCAGCCTTTCTTGCGGGTGGGCAAAGGTATTACCGAACGGCGCGAAGTGCCGGATTCGCTGACGGCGGCTATGCTGGAGGCAATTATCGGGGCTATCTACCTGGACGGCGGGCTGGAAAAAGCCCGGGGGTTTGTGCTGAGTCACTTTGAGCCGTTGATCAAGTTGGCTAGTGAGGATCAGTACCACCGGGATTACAAGTCAATGCTCCAACAGCATGCTCAGAGCGAACTGGGAGTGGTGCTGAGCTACGAGCTTCTGGATGAGAAGGGCCCCGACCACGCCAAGGCCTTTGAGATCGGTGTGAGCATGGTCATCGAAGGCAAGACCCGCAGATTCACGCCAGCCTGGGGGATTTCCAAAAAAGAAGCCGAACAGAAGGCAGCCAAGACAGCTCTGGAAGAGCTGGAGGTGCTCGAAGTGGAATAAGTCGGGCTTAGCGGCACTCCCATGCAGCGACTTATGGCTTAGGGCTTTTGGACCCGGTCGACGGCACCTGGAGCTGTTTGAAGAATTCGTTGTCCGAGGATAGGATCAATCGAGTGCCGCCTTTGAGCGAATTTTTGTATGCTTCGAGAGACCGCAGGAACTCGTAGAATTCGGGTGATTTCGAATAACCTTCCGCGGTGATCTTGATCACTTTGGCGTCGGCCTCGCCTCGAATCTCGGCTACCCTTTTCTGCATTTCCCCGGTGATCCCTTCGAGTTCTTCCTGCATCTGACCAATGATGATGTTCTGTTCCCGTTTGCCTTGGGATATAAACAGTTCGCTGATGCGATCCCGTTCAGACTTCATACGCTCATATACCTGCAGCCGAACGTTTTCGATGTAGTTGACGCGTTTTATGTGAACGACGGTCAGTTCCATGCCGTATCGCTCTTTCAGGTCGGCACTGGCCACCTGGAGAATCTCGGCCTCCATTTTGGCCCGTCCGACCGTAATCTTCTCCTGTCTGGCTGCAGCATCTTTGCCCAGTTCTTCAGTTTCATAGAGAAGCGCCCGATTGCTGCTGCGCACGACCTCTATGAGGTTATTGCTGGCCACAACGTCGCGCACAGCCGAATCCACCAGATCGTCAAGGATTTTGTATCCCCCCCGCTCGGTGCGAACGGCCTGGAAAAACTTCATGGGATCGACGATCCGCCAGCGGGCCCAGACGTCGATAAAGATGCGTTTCTTATCGCGGGTTTGCATATGTTCCGGATCGCCGTCCCAGGGAAGCAGACGCTTTTCCAAACGGTTCACCTTTTGGATGAAGGGTTTTTTGAAATACAGGCCGGCCTCGGTTACCACCCTTACCGGCTTGCGGAATTCGGTAATGACGGCCTGCTGACCTTCTTGGACGACATAGAGTGAAGCCTTGGCGAATATGGCTGCCAGTACGACCAGGATGATGATTATGATCAGAGTGGTCCTCATCTGGCACCTCCTTTCTGAGTGGCTGGCAAGGGGCCAGTTGATCCCAGATCCAGCAAGGGCAGTAGCCCCCGGACAGATTCGTCGATTACGATTTTGCTGTCCACCTGTGATAGAATCTTTTCCATGGCCTCGAGGTAGAGCCGGGTTCGAGTTACCTCAGGCGCCTTTTCATACTCGGCCAATTGTACCAGGAAGGCGTTGACCTGCCCGGTCGCGCTTTGTACTACGCGCTCGCTATAGCCCCGAGCTTCGGAGATGGCCCGCTTGCGTTCGCCATCAGCCGCGGGGACTCGGCTGTTCCGCACACCCCAAGCCTTGTTAATCGCCTGGTCCATCTTCTGCTTGGCCCGGTTGACGTCGTCGAATGCCTTCTTGACCGCCTCAGGCGGGCTGGTTGATTGCATCTTGACGGTAACGATTTCGATGCCGGCTTCAAAGGTGTCGAGCATTTTTTGGATTTCAACTTCCGCGTCGCTGGCGATATCATCGCGGCCGATGGTGAGGACCTCGTCTACGCTGGCGTCTCCGACGAACTTTCGCATGACGGCCTCAGATACGCTTTGGATGATGTCGGCTATGGCCAGGGCAGAATCCGGGTGCCCGCCGATCTTGAAAAGGTAGTGACGGGCATCGCTGATGCGGTATTGGACGATCCATTCGACGTGAGCTAGATTCAGGTCGCCGGTTAGCATACGAGCTACATCTGCGTGCGCTTCGGTCCTTCGAGCATATTGTGTAACCCGACCAGCCGCAGCCGTAGCGAATCCAAACTCCAGCGACTGGATCCTTCGCACGGGGACGACGTAGACGGTTTCAATCGGCCAGAAGAGTTTTACGTGAAGCCCGGGATCGGTGGTCTTGACGTACTTGCCGAAGCGGAGCAGCACCCCTTCGCTGTCCGCGTCGACCATGTAGAAAACGGAACTGATCACCACGATGGCCAAGATGACCACAGCTCCAATCCCTATGTGCCGATGATAGCGGCGCCAATAGTCCCCTATGGGGAATTCAATTTGGTCGAATGTTCCTGTTCCGTTCATGTCTCACTCCTTAATAGTACGCTGCCACATCTAACTCCGGCCCGAATCGACCCCGCCATTATAACCTGCTCCACAGATTATACCACTTGCTAGGTTCGCATTCCAGGCTGTATCGGCCAACCGTCTCTTCTGCCGTCATCATACCACAATCTGCAGCCAGATACATCCCATTTATTGGTTTTATAAAGGCCCGTCACCCTGGCCCTGCTGAGGCGTAGACGGGTGGGCTCAACCGGCTAGGCAATATTACTTTCAGTCAAAGGGGCTTGGGCTGTCTCGGCTGGGCCTAGAGTTTTTCCATCACCGGGCCACATAGAAAACCCCTCTATGCTGAAAAGGGCATAAGTGGTATAATAGAAGCCTATGACGAAAGGGCTTCACAAATGGCAGTTGTTTGGGCTGGTGCTGTGTTTGGCGGCATGGTTGGGGGCAGGATGCAACAAGCCAGCGGACTATAGGCGGGAAGCTGATCAGGCAGCGGCCAAGATTATTGAGCAAAAACAGGTGGAAGCCCTGGGGCGGTCTGAAGCATTCAGCATCGAACGTCCGGCAGAGACTTTGCGCCGGCAAATCCTATTGGCCAGCGGGCTGCCCTATTCGGGTAAGGCCTCACTGGGAACCGACCAACTTGGGCTCATCGACCATTGGCCGGAAAAGGACTACCCGATTTCAAGGCCAGATGCCCAGCCTGCGGTTGGGCCTTGGAATGATGAGCAGCCGCGGCGACTGACGCTGATTGAGGCTTTGCAGGTGGCAGCTCGCAATAACCGGGACTACCAGAGTCAAAAAGAGGAGATTTTTCGGGAAGCTTTGGACCTTGACCTGGAGCGTGATGACTTTCGGGACACGTTTGCGGGCAGCCTAGAGTCCATCTACAGCGCCGATTTGAGCGGGGATCATACTGAAAGCGGAATCGAGAACAGCATCGGGGCAGGTGTGGGTCGCCAACTCAGGAGCGGTGCTTCCCTTTCGGCCCGGATAGCCCTGGATTTGGTGAATCTTTTGACGCTGGATAGGGCGTCATCGTTCGGCATTTTCGCCGACGCCACGGTCTCGATTCCTTTGCTTCGGGGCTCGGGCAAACACATTGTCAGCGAACCACTGAGGCAAGCGGAGCGGAATGTGATTTACGCCATCCACAGCTTCGAGCGCTTCAAGCGCAGCTTGGCAGTTCGCGTAGCCAGGGAATACCTCTCCGTGCTGCGGCTACAGGATCGGGTGAAAAACGATGAGGACTACTATAGGCGATTGCTGAAATCGACTCGCCGGGCTCACAGGATGGCCGATGCCGCTCGGTTCCGGGCGATCCAGGTAGATCAAGCCCGACAGGACGAATTGCGAGCCCGCAACCGGTGGATTCGCACTCAGCAGTCCTACGCCAGAGGCCTCGATTCGTTCAAAATCACGCTGGGACTGCCGACCGATGCCAATATTGAACTGGATGAGGCGGAACTGGAGCGTCTGGCAGAGGCGGCTAAGGAGGTTATGGACATTGAATCCAGCAAGGCAGCTCCCGCCGGGTCGCAGACGCAGAGTACCGCTGCGGCCGATGCCCCCATTGAACTGGTTCCAGCCAGCCGAGAAGATGGCGGACCATTCGAACTAGAACCAAGTGAGGCAGTAAGATTGGCCCTGGAGTACCGGCTTGATTTGCGGACGGCTCTGGGGCGAGTTTATGATGCCCAGCGGGGTGTAGTGGTGGCGGCAGATAATCTTCGTGCGGAGCTGACTCTGGCGGGCAGGGCCCAGGCGGGTAGTCGGCGAAGCATAAGCTCGGCAGACAGTCCCAATGCCCAGCTGCGTCCGGAGAAAGGCTTCTACTCGGTGGGCCTGTTTTTGGATCTGCCCCTGGAGCGCACAGCCGAGCGGAACGCGTACCGGGACAGTTTCATCAGCCTCGAACGAGCGGTGCGCAGTGTGCAGGAACTGGAGGATCAAATAAAGCTCGGCGTTCGTAATGATTTGCGGAACCTGCTGGAGGCCCGGGAAAGTACTAAAATCCAGGCCCTGTCGGTGCGTGTGGCTCAGCGGCGGGTGGCAAGCACGGACTTGCTCCTCAAGGCTGGGGATGTAGAGATGCGAGACGTTTTGGAAGCGCAAGAAGCGCTGGTTTCAGCCCAGAATGATTTGACCTCAGCTCTGGTAGATTACCGTGTGGCCGAGCTGGAGCTCCAGCTCGATATGGACGTACTGGAAGTAAGCGAGAAAGGACTTTGGCGTGAATACGAACCTGAAGACGACAAATCCGAATAGGTCCTTGGGCGGCATGACAAGGAGCCGATGGGTCCAAGTCGTGGGGGTACTAGTGGTGATTGTCATCGTTTGGCTTTTGGTCTCGTCGATCTGGCTGCGGCCGGAGAAGGATCAAGGGAGTGAAGCCGTTTTTGTCGTCAGGCGTGGGGCGCTGCGGATCAGCGTTACGGAGTTGGGGACGCTCAAGAGCCGCGACCGGGTCGTGGTCAAGAGCGAGGTGGAAGGCAGAACGACAATTCTGTGGATCATAGCCGAGGCAACAGATGTGAAAAAGGACGACCTGCTGGTGGAACTCGACGCCAGCCGCCTGGAGGACCAAAAGACCAAACAGGAAATTACGGTGCTCAATGCCGAGACGTCTTTCATCCGGGCGAGAGAAAATCTGGCGGTTACCAAGAGCCAGACCGAAAGTGACATTGCCAAGGCCAAACTGGCCCGCAGATTCGCTGAGCTGGACCACCAGAAGTACATTGGGGGTGAATACCCCCAAAAAATCCAGGAACGGAAAGCCGAGATCACGATCGCTCGTAGAGAGTTTATCCGGGCCCAGGAGAAGCTCTACTGGTCCCAAGAGTTGGAAAAGGAAGGCTATATTACCAAAACTGAACTAGAAGCCGATGAACTGGGCCTTGAGCGAAGGCGGCTCGACGAGGAACTAGCCGACGGAAAACTAGTAGTACTCCAAGAATACACGCACGTCAGAGACCTGGAACAGTTGAAGAGCGACGTTGAACAGGCCCAGAAGGCTCTGGAAAGGGTGATGCTCCGGACCTCGGCAGACATCGTCCAGGCCGACGCGGAGCTTAAGGCTAAGGAATCGGAGTTCAAGCGGCAGGAGACGATACTGGAAAAAACCGACGATCAGATCGCCAAGTGCCGTATCGTTGCCCCGGTGGCGGGAATGGTAGTCTACAGCACCACGGGAAGGGGCAGTTGGCGAGGCAACGTCGAGCCGCTGGAGGAAGGCCAGGAAGTGCGTGAACGACAGGAACTGATCTATCTGCCGACGACAGCTTCGATGATGGCTGAAGTAAAGATTCACGAGTCCAGCCTGAGGAAGGTTCATCCAGGCATGGCGGTGGTTATCACATCCGATGCTCTGCCGGGAAAGGTTTTGCCCGGGAAGGTGGGCAAGATCGCCCTGCTGCCCGATGCGACAATGGCTTGGCTCAATCCCGACCTGAAGGTCTTCAGCACGGAAATCTATTTAGACGGTGACGCCAGCGAAGTTCGCCCCGGAATGAGCTGTCAAGCCGAGATCGTCGTCGAGGAATATGCTGATACGGTTTATGTGCCGGTCCAGTCGGTTCTTCGTGTGGGGGGTAAACCGACGGTGTATGTGGTTGGGGCGACGGGGGTGCAGCAGCCGAGGGAAGTTGAACTGGGCTTGGACAATAACCGAATGGTGCGGATAGTTAGTGGACTGCAGGAGGGTGAAAAGATCCTGCTGGCTCCGCCACTTGCCCCGTCGGAAGTGAGAACCGAGGTCCCGGAGATAAAGCAACCGGGAGCGGTTGGCACCGGCCAGAGGGAGCCCAGAGGTGGGCGAAGCCCTGAATCGGGGGCATCGGGCAAACCTTCCCCGGCGGAAATACGCAAGCGGATGGAAAGCCTATCTTCCAGCCAGCGTAAAGAACTTGAGAAGCGGGTAGGGCAACGGAGAAGAAGCGGCCAAGGGGAAGCGGAGCAGCCCCCCAGCGAGAAACAATGAGTCCGGCAAATAAAGAAAGCGACATGCATGACGAGGGGAGATCAAAGACCCTGGTGCGATTTGACGACGTACGCAAGGTCTATCAAATGGGCACAGCCGAGGTCCGAGCCCTGGATGGAGTGAGCCTGAGGTTTGGCCGGGGCAGTTTCTGGGCGATCATGGGGCCCAGCGGGTCGGGGAAAAGCACGCTGCTGAATCTGCTGGGCTGCCTGGACCGTCCGAGCTCAGGCAGATACGAGTTCGACGGCCGGGATGTCGGGACCCTCAACGACGACGGCCTGAGCGAATTGCGTTTGCGGGAACTGGGGTTTATCTTTCAGAGCTTCAATTTGATTCCGCAACTGACGGTTCAAGAAAATATCGAGCTGCCTTTGTATTATCTGGGATGGGAGCACGGGCGGAGCGCTCGGCATGCAAAAGAACTGGCGGAGGAGATAGGATTGGGGGACCGGTTGAGCCATCGGCCGATGGAGCTTTCCGGCGGACAGCAGCAGCGGGTGGCCATTGCCCGCTCACTGGCCAATGATCCGCCGATTCTGCTGGCGGATGAGCCTACGGGCAACCTGGACTCGGCAACGGGGACACAGATACTGGAACTGTTGGGCAAACTCCATCAACGGGGCAAGACCATCATCATGGTTACTCACGAAGAGGACATCGCTTCGTATGCCACGGGGCAACTGCATATGCGAGACGGGGTAATTGATCGGATCGAGGGGAGTGCTGATGCATCAGATTAGGCTAGTTCGTAATATTCTTTTGGGGATCAAGAACCTTCTACTGCACAAGCTGCGATCTCTGCTGACGGTTCTGGGGGTGGTCTTTGGTGTAGGCAGCGTGATTGCGATGCTGTCGGTGGGAGAAGGAGCGAGCCGGGAGGCTTTGGAGCAGATTCGCAAACTGGGCAGCAATAACATCATCCTGACTGCGGTTAAGCTGGCTGAAGACGAGGCAGCTTCTGCAGGCCACGTCCGTGTGGGCATCTATGGTCTGCGCTATGAGGATGTGCTTCGGATCAGAGAAACGATGTCGGCTGTAACGCGAACAGTACCGGTTAAGCACATCCGAAAGAGGGGACGCCTCGGGGAACGTTCGCTGGAGTTGCGCATCGTAGGCACGACACCCGATTGGTTTGGCGTGGTTGAGCGCAACGTAGCTGTTGGGCGGATCCTTTCAGAACATGACCTCGACCAGCGTGCGGCTGTGTGTGTTCTGACGGAGTACGGGGCCCGGCGGCTGCTGGCGACTGAGCACACTGTGGGTGAGTCCATTCGCATTGGTGGTAATTATTTTAAGATCATCGGAATCGTCCAAAGCGAACAGGTCAGTGGGGCTATCCAAACCCCTGATCTGGAGGTAGATGCCTATATACCCTTGAACGTGGCCCGTGAGTTCTACGGAGATATGATCGTGCGGCGGACGGCTGGTTCAAGGGAGCGGGAACTCGTCGAACTGCACCAGATTCTGGTCCAGGTCGGTTCGGACGAGCAAGTGGAGCCCATAGCCGCGGCGCTCAAGGCCATGCTCGAACGCTTCCACAAGAAAAAGGATTACCGGATGAGCGTGCCGTTAGCTTTGCGGCGAGCGGCTGAGCAGACCAAGCGTACCTTCAACATCGTGTTGGGATCAATTGCTGGCATCAGTTTGCTTGTCGGCGGTATTGGCATCATGAATATCATGCTTGCATCGGTGACGGAGCGCACCCGGGAAATCGGCATTCGCCGGGCGATCGGAGCCAAGCGGCGACAAATCATCGGGCAATTCCTGGTGGAGACCGTGGTTCTTTCCAGCGTGGGCGGAGTGATCGGCGTCGGAATCGGGCTATTATTCCCCTGGTTGATCAGGCGATTTGCGGGCATGCCCACTGTTGTTCCCGGATACAGTATTGCCTTGTCGCTGGGGATCAGCGTGGGAGTTGGTCTGATATTCGGGCTTTATCCGGCCATTCGGGCCGCCAAGCTCGATCCCATTGTTGCCCTTCGTCATGAGTGAGACATGCCGCTGGCTTGAGGGCAGGCCCGTTTTGCCGTGGCCGCGGATAGATAGTACGGAACCACAAGTTTCTGTTTGCTTTTGGGCAGCAGGTTACGCGCGTGGGTCTGGTCGGCTTGTGGTTCTGCTTGTTGCTGATTCCCGATCTGGTATCAAGACACCCCACAGCGGGGCCTATCATGCTGTATTAGCGTCCCGTCAAATGTCCGATGAAAGTGCGACTTTCCGGCTAGCTTTTTACTTTAGCGCTATAATAACAATGGAGAAAATAGGCCGCTTGCTATCCCCGGGTAGGCCGTGCCCCCCTCACGGTCAAGCCCATCGGCAGGCGGCCTTTTCTTGGCCCGCAGGCCGTGTTTTGAGCCTACAAACCCGTATAGGCTAGATTCTTTCCGGCGTTTTCCAGGAAAAGCTTGTCTAAATCGCCGGTTTGTAGGCAGTCATACTCTCGGGCCCCAGCCACGGTAGATTTGCCTTTTTAGTTTAAATGGGGCAAGTCATCTGCTGAATGAATGCCGAAGGTGGGAGTCGAACCCACACCCGGGGTGAACCGGACAGGATTTTGAATCCTGCGCGTCTGCCAATTTCGCCACTTCGGCTGACAAGCGGTAAGTATAAGATTTTTTGACGGCTGATACAAGTGATCGTCGGTCAGCCCGAGCCAGAGGTAATGATAGAGGGTAGGATTCAAGTGCCGAGCAAGCGGTCAGCAAAACCGAGTTGTTCGGCGGTTCGTCGGATGCGTGTATTGAGTTTGCGCTGGTAGCTGGCACGGAAGGCCCGGTCGAACAGGACGCGCTGATAATGGTCGTAGAGTGTAGGCCATTTGCGCTTGAGCAACTGCCGGACAGATGGCCAGACACGGGGTCTAGGATTGAGGGTATCGGTGTAGATGCGGTCCACGTCGGCCTCGGCGGCGAGGGTGAAGAGCTTATGCAGCGCCTGGCGAGTGTCGCTGATTCCTGGCAGGAGTGGGCCGAACATTACCGTGGTAGTCAGGCCGGCAGCTTTGGCCTGGCGGAGAACTTTCAGCCTGGCCCAAACCGAAGAGGCCTTGGGCTCCCAGAGGCGGGCCTGCGACTCATCCGGGTTAGTAATGGTTACACCGAGGCGGACGTCTTGGCCTTGAAAGATGTCGAGGTCCCGCAGAACCAATTCGCTCTTGGTGAGTATATTGAGGCCGAAGCCGGCTTCGAGCAGCATCCGGCAGCATCGGCGGGTAATTTTGTAGCGGCGTTCGAGGCTTTGCCAGCCGTCACAAACACTGCAGGTGAAGACACGCCCTGGGCGGAGCCTTCGCAGTTGGCGGGCGAGGACTTCGGCGGCGTTGATCTTGACATCGACGAACTTTCCCCAGGGCTCCTCGTGGGGATGGAAACGCTGCATAAAACGGGCATAGCAATAGACGCAGCCGTTGGCGCAGCCGGTGTAGGGGTTGAAGGAGTACTCGCTGATAGGGGAACGATTGAGGAGGCTTTTACATTTGACCTCGCGAACAACGAGGCCCTGGCGAGTATAAGTTCTTGGCGGAGAGGTTTGCTCGGATTTTTCGAACAGACTTGGATGGGAATGCTTGGGCATTGGGCTCACCAGAGCACCGGAAAGACAACGGTTCCAGAGGCAGAGACATTATATCAGAGAAAGTCAGAGGAGGCGCGGGTGTGTGGGCGGGACCTGGGTTGGGATTATGCTTGCAATCAGGCAGCCTTGACTTAGGCTATTTGTCGAGGAAAACTGCAACAATCAGGGGTTGAGGGCATGTCATGGCTGGGAGCATTCGTGCTGCTGTCATTGGATTGGCCGAGCCGGCGGAGACTATCCTGGACGGTCTGCGAAGTACGGCAGGGTTGAAGCTGGTAGGGCTGGCTGATGCCGAACGGGAACGCCTGGAACCCTTTGCCGAATCGGCCGGGCTGACGGGGTATAACGATCATCGGATTATGCTCATCGAGACGCGCCCGGAGATTGTGTTTATCAATGTGCCGCGGCATCAGCAGGCTGAACGGCTGGCCCTGGCGGCGGAGCTGGGGATTGCCCTGTGGAAGCCGTATCCGCTGGGGCGGGATTTCGACGAGGCGGTGGACTTCGTGGAGCGGTTTGCCAAGGCGAAGCTGGGGCTCTATGTGAGCAGTCCGTATCGCTACAGCGGAGGGTATGAGCCGCTGGCACAATGGCTGGGGAAGCTGGGGCAGGTGCATCTGATTGAGGATGAATATTTTTTGCCGGCTGAGCTGGGCTGTCCGGTGACCGGCTGGCGGGCGAGCAAGGCTCAGGCCGGGGGCGGGGTGCTGCTGGAGGGTGCTTACCCTGGGCTGGAACTGATTACCAGTCAGTTCGGGCTCCCCGAACTGGTGCACTGTGTGACCAAGACGGGGCTGTGCGGGCAGAGCGAAAGGCCCTATGAGACCGAAGACCTGAGCCTTCTGGAGCTGAGCTTTGGCTCGGGGACGCTGGGCTACAGTGTGGCTTTGCGGGCGGCCACCCAGGCGGACAGGCAGACAGTCTGGCATGGGGCTGGGGGGCAGCTTGTGCTTAGGGCCGGGGCGGTGAGCTTTAAGCCGATGGGCGGTAAGGCTACGGTTCGGCGTTTTCGCGACAGACCGGCCAAGCCTTACGAGCGACAGGCCAGCGAACTGGTGCAGGTCTTGCGCGGTGAGCAGGCGGGGACTTCTACGGGGCGCGAGCACCTCTTGCCCATGGCCGTAATTGAAGCAGCGTACCTGTCAGCCCGGACTGGTCAGCCCGAGAGCCCCTCGCACTTCTATGAACTGCACGACCTAACACCTCCAGCCCCGCCGGTGATTGCCAGGCCGCCCCGCGATTGATCTGCCTGCCTTACGGCAGCCGCAGAACCACCCGGAAGCCGATATCGTTGGCGGCGTTGGCAGGTGCGCCACTGAAACTGAAAGGGCCTCCACCGCGCCTCGACCACTACCTATTCGGCCAAAGAGCCGGGCCCGATGCGATCCACATCTATTGCCTGAAAGCCAAGTTCGTAGGCTGGAGAGTCCGGCTTCAGTCTGTAATCACCATTAACCGTGTCCACGAACTGCGGGTCGCCGATGATCGAACGGGTCTCGTAGCCTATTTGGCGCCATTTCGCGAACGAGTCTTCCGGTGCCGCCTCCGGCAGGTCAATCCTCGGGTCCCGGCCGGGAGGCGGGAAAAAGAGGTTGCAGTCTGATTCGGCAAGGCTCCGCCTGTCAGGCCGCCTGCCGATACGGATAAGCAACGCCCCGGGATCCGTGTAGGCCACAATGTTTCTGACGAAGCGATTGCCTCTGGCCTTGTCGCTCATGGAAAGATAACAGATCTGGCTCTGGCTGCCGTCCACGAAAATGTTGTTCTCGATCACGTTGTCTTTCGCATCACCCAACATCATAATGCCGCCGAGGGTATTGCCGACGACGATGTTGCCGTATACGGTCGTTCTCACCGGATTCCAATCCAGGTAGATGCCCCAGCCATAGTAGGGTGTCCAGATCTTGCCCCGGGCAGCCGTACCGGCTGTCGGCTGAGTAGGCCTGCCATACGCCCCACAACCGACCACATCGCGTACCAGATTGTACCGGATGATGTTGCGGAGCATTCACAAGATGCTGCAGAGCCAAGTCCGCTTCAATCGCCTGCGGGTAGCCTGAGAGTAACGGCAAAGAATCAAGAAGGAGTTTGTTCAAGCAAAAGAAAATAACAAATCGGTTCCTATAACGTTTGGCGGATATGGCACGGTGAACGTCATTCCGACCTTTAGGACTTGATCCTACTCCCGGAGAATACACACCGTGTTTCCCAAACCATTTTCGGGCTTTGACCAGCTATAGAAGGATGAGCCGCAAGACGTAAAAAGAGAACCGATATTTGGCAGAACATTTGTTGTTGACAGACCGTCTCTATTCATAGAAGGTCGGTGGGGTAAGTTCAAGCAGGTCTTCCAGACGGAACGGCGAGCGACCAGCCGAGATGGATATCACCGGATCCGGCGGAACCGTATCCGTCCAGCTGGCCGGTACGGATACCAAATGCCCCTTCTGGTCGTGGTAATAGTTGTACTGTCTCACATGTACATGACCACATAACTTATTGTTACGAAGGCAGTTAAGGCAGATTCGGCTTTGGGTTGATTTCATCATGAAGACAAACAGGAATCGGCAATTCGGTCGTAGAGGGCGTATGGCGGGCAGCTATGAATTTGGCGTGATCTTTTCTCAAGAAGACAACCGTACTTGTCTCCTCATAACCACTGCTTATTAAAGAGGTTACGCGTGGTCCCGAAGTGAGACAGTACAGATAGATCTGATCCGCACCCCAATTCTGCCGGGCAGTCACCAGCGACAACGGCTGACCACGGCAAGGATGGAAGGGATGGATGATGCGAAATACTCTTGTCTCATCGTTCGCATCGGGTGCAATTGACGGCGCAGACAAATGGTTACATTGAGTCATTCAATGGCAAGTTGCGAGACGAGTTGCTGGATCGGGAGTTGTTTTTGCATATTGACGAGGTGCGTTATGTTGTGGATCGCTGGCGGATGGACTATAATCACTATCGGCCGCACAGTTCGCTGGGTTATGTGAGCCCGGTAGCGTTTGCGGCGACGTGTGGCTCTTCAGGTTCGGCTTCGCCTCACCCTCCGAGCCACACGTATCAAAGCGTGGATATTAAAAGCAAAACGCCTATGTTACGTACAAGGAGATCCAAAATGCCTAAGAGGAAAGATGGTTTTAGAGATCGTTTGGAACATTTTGAGAAGCTCAAAAAGCTCGCTGAAGAATCCCGCCGCACGGGCAAGCCTTGCCCTCCCAAGGAGGAACGGGCTGTAAAACCATTTGCCGATCCTTTGCAGAACGTTATTGAATTTCAGACAAAGACCAGAGAATATCATCATCCATTTAACTACAAGAATGTCACTCATCACTGTTACTGCGAGGATCCTTCTAATTCGGGTTTGGAGCTAAACCCGGTCAACACGGTGGATGGCCGGACGGACAGCGACAAGCGCGAGCCGGGCGACTACCTGGAAATTATCGAGGCCGACCCTGTGGTCAGGGTAGTGGTCATAGGCAGCGCTTGTACTCCTCCGGGTTACGTTGATATCGAAGTTGAGCCCTGCGAAGGTTTTCGCCGCCCGGACGAGGTCGATGAACTGATGCCCACACGTTTCAGGATTGAAAATCTCTGGGGAACGCACGTCAGGGGCGATTGTTGGCTAAAGTCCACCGATTTGGTGAGTGGCAAAACTCCGGACAATTTCGTGAAGAACTGGCCCTATTGTCACGAGACCGATTTTGGCGACAGATATGCTTTTACTCATGTAACTGGGGTAAATTATCCAGCCGCCGGGATGAGTTGCGCGATCTTTGAAATACCCGCGTCTCGGAAAATACGTGTCATGGGCGGTTCGCAGCCGTACGGTTGGACAGCTGACGCTGCTCACGGAGACACTCATTACTCTTTCCGAATGATTCGCATGACGTTACTGGCAGAATATGAGGCTTTGGAAAACTAGCAGACTGTTTTTCTCAGTTTGACACCGGCTGCAAGAAAAATTCATACCTGATAAAGCTTATGGAGGCTATTCACGCCAGTGTTAGTCACCAGCAATGCTGGCTTATTAGCGTATCGTGAGCTTGATGATCTGTTTGGCTTGACGGATATGGTTGCTTGCGAACTTAGAGATAAGCGAACCGGAAGGAATACCCAACACAGCCTTCTGGCTTTGTCGAGGCAATCGGTCTATAGCCGTTTGGCCGGTTATGAGGATACCAATGATGCTGAACGGCTGTGTGTTGATCCGACCATGCGTCAGGTTGTCGGAGAACGAGCCAAAGATAAGACGGCAGGTTCTGTCAGCCAGATGGGAAGATTTGAGACCGAGATTCTCACCCAGCCCCGGAATCTAAAAGTTCTGATGAACCAGCCCGGGCAATGGGTTGATAAGGTCCATCAGCGTAAGCCCGTCAAAGAGATTATTCTGGACATGGACAGTTCTGACAGTCCTACTTTTGGCCAACAGGAAGGCTCGGCCTACAATGGTTATTTTGGTTATAGCTGCTATCATCCGTTGTTCTTGTTTAATCAGTTCGGGGATATTGAACGTGCTTTACTTCGCAACGGCAATGTCTATAGCTCTGATGACTGGCAAAGCGTTTTGCAGCCGGTGGTGGAACGTTATCGGGGCCAAGAGCTGATCCTATATTTTCGTGGCGATGCGGCCTTTGCCGATCCTAACATCTACTGCTTTCTTGAAGCCAAAGATTATCTGTAACCGTTCAGGCCCTTTGGGGCCTGGGGGCGTCTCGCTTGACCGCCTGACCGGGCAACGCGCCCTGCGGCAAAACGCCAAATCCTCAATCTGTTTCACGATATGCACCTGCCGTGCTGTTTTACAAGCACCTCTTCCAGGAAAATTCAAGCGGAGGGCCTCGTGTGTCCGATAAAATCTCTGGCATCGCAAAACGGAGCCACGGATGGAACCGAGCAAGGAACAGTTTTATCTGCAACGGATCGCAGAGTTGGAGAAGCAGGTTGCCGAGCTTCTCGCCCAAGTGGCCAAGCTTACACAACAAGTGGCCAGACTTTCCAAAAACTCGTCGAATTCCTCCAAACCCCCTTCCTCCGATATCGTCAAGCCGCCCAAGCCCGACAATCCCAAAGGCCCTCGCAGGCAAGGTGGACAACCTGGACACAAAGGGACGGCTCGTTCGCCGTTTCGGGCGGATCAGATTGATCGCCTCGAGGAACTTCATCCCACGCGTTGCCCTCACGGCCACGATGCCAAGCTCGAACCGACCGGACAGTCCAAGATTCAGCAAGTGGCCGAGTTGCGTGAGAACCCTCTTGAAATCACCGAGTATCGTCTTCACGCATATCGTTGTTCGATCTGCTCAGAAGTGGTTTGGGGAAAACTGCCGCCCGGAGTAGTCGAAGGGCAACTTACCGCCTGACTGTCAGACTCAGACCCTTGGCGTGGCCTTCTTTGACCTGTCGCGTCTAACTGAATGGGCGTCGGCCGAAGAGGACAAGCGCGTCGCAGGCTTAGAAACTGCTGGTCTGGCTGCTAACTGTTCGATCACCATCTCTTCTCCCCACCATTGTACCCAAATCGACACGTTATATTCCCGCAAAGCATCTGGGGCATATGTTAGTGTGCTAACCCTTGCCAAGAAAGAAGGTTATACGCGGCAAAAATGGAGGCGGCGGGAATCGAACCCGCGTCCCGAGACATTTCAGCAAAGGCTTCTACGTGCGTAGTTGATCAATTTGAGTTTCGCCGACTGACGCTCCGGTCAACAGGATCATCAGCCAGCCAGCCGAGATGTTGTTTCCCTCCGGGCAGTCCCGACAGCAACTCGGAAGTATCCTGCTGATTGACGCCCAAGCCGACCCCGCAGGCTGAGCCGGTTGAACGGGCTGCTATTTAAGCAGCCATGCGCAACTGTGAGTTGGCATTTAGATTTAGTGTCAGGTGTTTTACCAGGCCTCCTGACAACCTGGGCACGCAACCTCCACCTCAACTTGTCCGGTCGAACCCTGTTCGCCCCCAACAATATATGCTCTTGCCTATTCGGCCAGCAGTTACTATATAATAACCCAAATCAGGCTTTTTGTCAAGGGCCTTGAGCCGATTCCCTGAACCCTGCAGGTAGTTATCGCTCCTCGCCTCGGCCGTGGCCACAGTGGCCCCGCAATCGTTCGCCAGGGTAACTCAACGGCAGAGCTCCTGTTTTGTAAGCAGGAGGCCGCGGGGGGGCAATGCGAACTTAGTACTACAACGCTACAAAGCTGTACTCTAGAGATATAACTACAATATCGATAATGGCTTACATTGTATAACCGCTGCTCCCTTTGGGGCCGAGTAGGGTCAGATAAAATATGCAACCCTCGATAACCCCTTGTGTCTTATGTTGATTGAAGGTTTTCATTGATATTTGCCGGTATCCGGAATGAGGGGCAAGTGTTTGCCCCACCAAGGGATAGTGTTCCGGAGGCAATACCATGGAAGACCTTTCAAAGTTTTGTTGTCAAAATAAATACGTTACGTAAAACCCAGTCAACTTGAGGACTTTGGTGGCGGTTTGAGGTCCTTACGGGCTCCATCTGGCTGTGGGTCCTCTATGAAGCCAAGCCTGTCAAGCCTAGAATTCGTTTGATTCGTTCAATCCTCTATTCGAGTTTGCATGGTACCATCCAACTGTGAATCTGGGATTTGCTCAAGGCTATCCATTTCCAACAAGCATTCCTACTCATCTGCTTCAAAGTTTTCTTTCAACGCTAGCGCCCCGGTCGGGCAGGCATCCGCACACTGCTCGGCGGCACGCTGCAATCCTTCAGCTATCGACCGGTCAAAAGGTACAGCTACCGTGACATCAAAACCTCTGCCTATGAAAGTCAGGCCGAGTTTCTCTCCAGCTTTGGAAGCAATTCGGATACATAAGCCGCAATCGATACATTTACCCGGTTCAAACACAGCCCGTGGGTGCTGTAGTTTTCGAACAAATGTTCGCCTTTGGGTTTTGAACTTACTGGAGCTTGCCGCGTACTGCTGAGCGTAGTCGCGCAGCATACAGTTCTGCGCCTTGCGGCAATCACAATGCAGACACCGCCGGGCCTGGGAACGAGCGTCCCCGGCAGAATAATCTCTACCCGTGCCCTGCGGCTCGATGCGGGCAACTTTCTCCGCGGTGGCCATAAAGGTCTGGATCTCGCCCTCCTTGAGTTTACCCATACGAGAATTAAACAACTTGACCGGACCAGCTACCGGCTGGCCGGACAGATACTGGCCGATGGCCACAGCCGCCTCTTTGCCGTCGGCTACCGAGCGAACGGCCAATCTCCGATTGCGCACCACACCTCCGCCGGCAAAAACACCCGGCAGCTCCGTTTGGTAAGTTCGAGTATCAGTCACAATCCCCCTCGGGCCAATCTTGAGCCCCAGGAGGTCCTGCTTATCAGCCTCGAAACGTCCTGTTGCCACAAATACAGCATCAAAATCCCGGCGTAACTGCTCCAGCGACAAATCTACACCCACCCGAGACGCCCCCCTGAACTCAAACCCGAGTTTCTCAATCGCAGCAATCTCAGCGTTGAGGATCGCTCGGGGCAGTTCGTGTTCAGGGATTCCGTAGCGCAGCATTCCCCCCGGCTGGTCGTGATCATCGAAAACGGTACAGTCGTAACCAGTCTGCAGTAGGTAATACGTCGCCGACAGTCCAGCTGGTCCTGCCCCGACAATGGCTACGCGCTCTTGGCGACTCGGCTGACGGCTGGGCAAATACGGCTGGGGGGATTTCAGGTCCACGTCAGCCACGTAGCGCTTCAATTGGCAGATGGTCACAGCCTGGTCGAATTGAGCCCGTCTGCAGACCTTCTCACAGGGTGCAGGACATATCCTCCCCAGTACTGCCGGCAGGGCTATATTACGCTTGACCGTAGCGATGGCTCGTCCAAGCTCACCGGAAATAATTTGCCGAAGCATCAAAGGGATGTTCATCTTTGCCGGGCAGGCCAGTTGGCAGGGTCCCATGCAATCACCCACATGGTCAGAAAGCAATAATTCCAGGGCGGTTCTTCTTGCCTGGCGGATTTCCTCTGTATCGGTTTGAACGCCCATGCCGTCCTCGGCCAGTGTCCCGCAGGCTGGCACCAATCCATCCTGGTTGTGGACCTTAACCACACACAACATACAACTGGTGAAAGGCTCCAGCCCTTCGAGAAAGCACATGGTGGGAATTACAATACCGACCTTTGCGGCCGCGTCGAGAATCGTAGCACCTTTGGCTACTTCAATTTCTCGCTTATCGACAGTCAGTCTGGGCATCGTTACTCAACCTTGACGGCATCTGCCTGGCAGACGTTCTTGCACGTTCCGCAGCGGACGCATTTTTCCTGATCTATTTCATGCTTTTCGTACGGCCTAATCTGAATGGCTTGCACCGGACAGTGCTGGGCGCACAAGGTACAGCCTATGCAGTCCTCCGTGATCGAATACCTAATCAGTGCTTTGCACTTTCCGGCCGGGCAGCGCTTTTCAAGATGGGCTTGGTACTCGTCGCGAAAATATTTCAATGTGGAGAGCACCGGATTCGGGGCCGTCTTGCCTAGTCCGCAGAGGCTCGCCTTTTTGACCATTTGCCCGAGGTATTCGAGTTCTTCCAGGTCTGCCCTGCTGCCCTGGCCAGCACAGAGTCGATCAAGGATATCCAACATCCGCCGAGTCCCGATCCTGCAGAAGGTGCATTTTCCACAGGATTGATTCTGGGTGAACTGTAGAAAATAACGAGCAATATCGACCATACAGTCGGATTCATCCAGAACTACCAAACCCCCAGAGCCCATCATGGTCCCTGCCTCAGCCAGCGACTCGTAATCGACCGCGATGTGGCCAAGCTCGGAAGGCACACAGCCTCCGGAAGGACCTCCTATTTGAACTGCTTTGAAAGGCACGTCTCCGGCTATTCCTCCGCCGATATCTTCAACAATCTCCTGAATGGAAATCCCCATCGGCACTTCTATCAGTCCCCCTCTGGCCACCTTCCCGGCCAAGGCAAACACCTTCGTCCCTTTACTGTTACCGCTGCCCAGCTGGGCAAATCTTTCTGCTCCGTTACGCACTATCCAGGGCACGACAGCGTAGGTCTCGACGTTATTGACCAGTGTTGGTTTGCCCCAAAGACCTATCTCAGCGGGATACGGCGGCCTTACCCGCGGCATCCCTCGCCGACCTTCGATGCTCGCCAGCAGGGCCGTCTCCTCGCCGCAGACAAAGGCCCCGCCACCGGAAACAATTTTCAGGTCCAGGTTGAATCCACTTGAAAGTATGTCATCCCCCAGGAATTTCCGTTGTTGACATTGCTCGATCGCCAGGCCTATCCGCTCCAGGGCCAGTGGATACTCAGCCCGGATATACAGCCTGCCCTGCTGGGCCCCTACAGCATAGGCGGCTATTACTATTCCCTCGATAATCCGGTATGGATAGGACTCCATAAGCATCCGATCCATGAACGCTCCGGGATCGCCCTCGTCGCCGTTGCAGACTATGTATTTCTTATCTGACTTTCCTTGCCGAACTGCCTGCCATTTTAGATACGTCGGATAGCCGGCTCCACCTCGCCCGCGAAGCCCGCTTTGGGCGAGCTCACGGATAATATCTTCCGGACCAAGCTCACTGAGGCACCTGCCCAGAGCAGTGAAACCCCCGTTTTCCAGATACTCATCTATATCAACCGGATCGATGCATCCGCAGTGTTCGGTGGCGATGTGTTCCTGCTTTCCCAGAAAATCAGCTATTTGCTCATCCCGCACATCTACCGAGTAGCGCCCTATGTTGGCTGGTGGCTGGCCGGTCAATAGGCTCTGAAGCGCTTTCGAACTTGCCTGAGATATTCTCCGCCGAATTCCACGCACGGGAAAATGTCTCGTTACTATGGATTTGGTATCCTGCGGCTGGACTCTGGCATACAGATGCGACTTCTCATCCGGCGTAACCACCTCCAGCAGAGGCGTTTGATAGCACATACCCACACAGCCCACGCGCTTGACGCTAACCCGGACCGCCGTCTCTTGCAGCGCTTCCTGCAGAGCCTGGTAAATCCGACCGCTGCCTCGGGCCACGCAGCACGAGCCGAGTCCAAGGCGAATTTCTCCTTCGAAATCTCTATCCCCTATGGATCTCTTAGCCGTTTGCTGAGGTGCCTTGGCCTGGCTCTGCTGCCAGTTCAAAAAATCCTCCAAGACCTGTTCTATTTTGTCCGGCGCCAGGTGCCCATAAGTTACTCGGTCGATCTGGACTGCCGGTGCCAGCGTACAGCATCCCAGGCAGGCTACTTTTTCCAGGGTGAACAAACCTTCGGCGTCGGTATCTTCGTCAGGTCCGATGCCCAAGTGCCGCCCGAAGGCGTCATAGATACTGTCTGCCCCTTTGATATGGCAGGCGGTCCCAACGCAGACACGAATAATGTGGCGGCCAGCCGGCCGATCGCGAAACCGATCGTAAAAACTCGATACGCCGGTAATTTCACTCGGAGTGATTTCACTGAGCTGGCAGACTCTCTCAAGAGCCGGCTGCGGCAAAAAACCGTATTGGTCCTGAATAGCCTGGAGAATCTCCAGCACCTCGGCCCTCCCGCTGCCGACTCGCTCAACGGTGCTATCGACAAATGTAAGATCCAACTCATTCAACCTGAGCATTTCCTATACAGTAGAGATTCTGATCACCTCGGATAAAGATTCGCCCATCGGCAAAAGCCGGTGACCCACGGCAGGTGTCACTCAGCTCAGAACGTGCCACCTCCCTATACTCCAAACCCGCTTGAGCAACTATCATGGTCCCATCGGTGGCTAACAGATACAGCAGTCCGTCCACCAGGCTAGGCGAGGCATTGAAACTTTTCTCGAAGTCTTGTTGCCACAACCTGGTGCCGTCGCTGAGGCGATAGCAGGTCAACTTTGCGTAGTCGCTCGTAAGTAGAAAGACGAACTCGCCGTCGCTGACCGGACTGCAGATATCCGGAATACCATCCTCGGCCCTCCAGGCAATGTGTGTCTTACTAACGTCCCCACCTCCATCCACCTTGATAGCCACCAGTTCTACGTTGGGATTCACGGCAAAGACCAATCCTCCGGAAAAAATTGGCGAGGGTGCTGCATCAGCCCCCAGGCAGCTAGCCCGCCAAAGTTCTCTGCCGCTTTGCGGATCGTATGCTATTACCAACGGATCTGCGCAGGTAATCAGCTGTGGTCCTTGGGGAGTCTGGGCCACAATTGGGGAGGTCCATGAGCCCGGAACAGGCCTTTTTATCTCCCACACTATGTCACCGGAGAATCCGTTCCGAGCAATAAGCCTGGATCTGCGATCGTCCTCGTACCCATGGTCGTACTGAATCAAAACCAGATTGCGATACACTTCCAGCGACGTTGCGTAGCCGTAAAAACTGTCCGGCGTGCCGAGATGTTTCGCCCAGAGCCTTTCACCATGGAAGTTAAAGGCAGCAACGTGACCCGTGGCGAAAATCGCATAGACTCGCCGGCCGTCGGTAGCCATTGTTGATGCCGCAAAACCAGTATCCTCCATTGGCTCGATCTGCTCGGAGCTTGGCCCGAAGCTGGGTACCTGTCCGGTCCAAAGCAGCTGGCCGGAACTGGCGTCGAAGCAATAGACCTCACGTCTGTCCCGCTGGGCCCCCGAAAGGAAAACCCGATCTTCCCAGACAATCGGCGAATTGTAGCCGGGAAGGGGTATTGGAGTTTTCCAAAGAATGGATCCCCCCTCGGCCATACCGAAACGCAAAGGCACGTTCCTGTGAGCGCTGATGCCCAAGCCGCCCGGTCCCCGAAAGCGAGGCCAATTTCGGCCAAGCTCCTCGGCCGAAGCGTAAGAACTCCCCCGGGATTCAATCTTGGCGAAATCCTTCCCCGGCTTTAGCGTTAGTACCACGGTGGCCACAAGAAGTATTGCCAGACCACCTAGCATTGCCCGTCTGGCCAGCCGGGCCTGCCGCAGTTGCACTGCCCGTTCTTCTAAAGAGGCCCGCGGCTGGGGGACTACCTTAGTACAGCTGGCGGCGATTTTCGCACTTATTAGAAAAACTAAAATCCCGCCTAACAATAGTAGCCCACCACTGTGCGACAAATTCTGCCGGCCAATTCGGTCCCGCCTGATCTTCAAATCCAGTTGGCGAATCTCGGATAAAAGCTGCTCGTCTCCGGGACGCTCGATGATGTTCACCTTCAGCAATTCCAGCCTCTCCGCCCGCACGGGATCGAACACTTTGATTTGCAAATAGTTCACCAGGAGCAGACCGGCCACGATCAGGGAGAACGCCCCGGATACAACTGCTGAGCGGATTGCGGTCTTCCGCAATTGACTGAGAGTCTCGGTATTTTCAGTTTGCCGTTCGCTCACGACTGTTACTCCTTGCTTGGGGTCTGCTGACGAAGTTCTGCCAATCTCAGACGCTCCCTCGGACAGTATTCGAAACACCGCCCGCAGGCAAGACACTGGGCCTTGTCTGCCTCGTAATCTGTTCTTGGTCGTTTTACGCAATGCCGTATAAGCTTCAGTCCGACCACAAGGCCCAGAAATCCGCCAAGTATCCAGCTGCCCCGGTCCATAGCAGACTGAATGCTCACAGTCTCCGCGTAAAGCTCCTCCACGCTCCGCCCCGTACCTCTAAAGGCTGCGCTGGCATCGGTGGTATCCTTTGCCTGCCCGCTTTCTTCCAAGTAAATACGGTCAGCCAACCTCACCGTGGGGTGCACGCGGGACATTGCCCCGGCAGTGTGCGATACGCCCCAGGCGCCGAGCAATATCAAGACAGGCAAAAGACTAAGAGCAAGCGCCAGTCTCTTCTTGCCCTTGTCGTAATCTTGCGCGGCCCATTCAGCCGTGGGACTTTCAATTGCCCCGAACGGACAAGCGTCCTGGCATAGGCGACACTTGATACAGTCATCGGGGGTAATGCGCACTCGCCACCTGGATAAACGCGAAATATGTCTGAGTAAAATTCCGTAAGGACAAAAGAACCGGCAATAGGGCCGGCCGACGAAAATACTCACCAGCAGAAAGCACATTCCCACTATCAGCATGTTCAAAGTGGCAGTCATTCGGAAAAAACCAATGAACGGATCGTACCTGCAGATTACGAATGCACAGCCCGTGGCGGCAAGAAGAACTGCCAGCCCCAGGTAGGCATAGGCCAGCAGACGCAACACACTTTCCAGCCACGGCGGGACGCTAATAGGCTTTAGCAGAAAAACATCCTGAATAGCCCCCAGTGGACAGACCCCCGCGCAAAACACCCGCCCAAAAAAAAGCGTAAACGCCAGCGGGA
>DAOVKO010000164.1 GCA_030631725.1 Actinomycetes bacterium
AAGAGCACAGCGGAGATAATCAAGCCCAAACATCCGCCGACGGTCAGGCCCGCTGTGGGGGCAGATATCCGCCAGAGGATGGGCTGAGGAAACAATGTATGGACGAGGACGGCAACGCCAACGGTCAGGCTGGTTATGGCCAGGGGGATAACCTTGGATTGAAAATCGATAATCGAGGCCGCCAGCAGAGCTGATATGAGCCAGAGGTGCAGGGCCAGGATAGCCCAATCGGCCGATTGGGGGCCGGCGGTCAAAAGGGGCATGCTTTCTCGCAGGCCGAGGAGCATGTAGGCGACGAAAATCAGGGTGAATCCAAGGGCACAGGCCAGCTCGACGAGTAGATAAGTGGCCCGGATGGCCTGGCCGCAGTGCCGACAGGCTCGGCCCAGCAGAAACCAGCTGAGCAGGGGGATATTGTCGTACCAGGCGATAGGGTGCTTGCATTGGGGGCAGTGGGAGCCGGGCCTTACGATGGATATGTGCCGGGGCAGCCTGTAAATGAGGACGTTGAGAAAGCTGCCGACACAAGAGCCGATCAGGAAGACAAATAGACACAAGATCAGGGGCATGCGGGGCCCTTTGAGTAGCGAGACAATCGGCTGCAGTAATGGTTTTTACCGTCTTAGGGCCTGGTGTGCAAGGGCTGAGATAGTGGCCAGTGCATTAGGTTCTGTGGAAATCACGGTGTAAAGAAACCCCCGGTGAAAGCGGGGGCTAAATATAGGATGGATCCCCGCCTGCGCGGGGATGACAGAGAGAAGCAGGAATGACTATGAACGAGGCGAAGGGTCGGAGTTGTTTGTGAGGTAGCGGGGAAGGGCGGCCCCCCCAGGGCGCAGCCTGGGGGCGTTGCAAACCCCGGTAACGCGTAGCGTCCTTCCCGTAGGGACCTGTGGTCGGAAAGCGGGGGCTAGATATAAGGAGGCTGCAGTGAGGCCGGCCTGGGCCGGTTGATCCCAAACCGGGGGTCCGTCCGGGCGAGTGAAGGAAGTTGCCGGGCCCGGCTGGCGGGGCTCGAGGGTTGGACTCGTGAGCCGAGGAGATTTTTTTTGCAGTTTTTGTGTAGTAAATCCTTGACGGGGCCCGATACCTTTGCTAGAAGCGAAGCAACATATCGCAAGGTCGGCTCTGACGGGCTGGTCCGGTACGCAAGCCACTGCCAAAGCGCAGGAGTTAAGGAAGGCTCATGTCGTTACGGGAAAGGATGACCAAGGTTCTGGGCTTTTTGGTGCTGTCGGTGACCGCGGGGGCGATTATCCTGAGACTCTTACAGCCGGCGCCGCTGATGAATGTAACGGCTTTCAGTCTGGCGGCGGCCTTCAACCCCATTGGACAGATATTCGAGACCCGAGTGCTGGTGGACGGCTCACGCTGGCAATACATAGAGATACATCAATCCGGCAGAGCAAGGGGTAATGCCCGCAGCCTGGCAGAGTTTGGCAGGCAAAAAGGTCTGGGGGAATTAGCTTACCACTTCGTGATTACCAATGGGAGCGGGGGGCCGGATGGGAGAATTCAAGTCAGCCAGCAATGGACCCAACAAAAGGATGCCCGGTGGCGTGGGCTCAGCCGCGGGGCAACTTCCGCAGGTTCGACAATCAGGATTTGTCTGATAGGTGATTTTGGCCAAGGGCCTCCAGGTCGGGTGCAGTTATCACAGTTGGAGGCTTTGCTGCGGAGCCTTCAGCAGCGTTGCCAAATTCCGACCCAAAACATTTTCCTGGCGGGCTCCGCGTCGGGGCCGGCGGGGCAGTGGCGTTTGTTCCCGCTGGACAAACTTCGCCAGGCATTGCCGAGCAATTCCATAGATTAATTGACTTTTTTTGTATTTGTGATCAGGGCTCAGCGGTCGAAGACCATCGGCCGGATTGAGGCACAGCTAGACTGGGACTGCTATAGCGGCGAGGGTTTGGGCGCAGGCAGAGCAGACATAACAGACCCCGCAGGGCAGTTATGCCTGCTCTACTTTTGGAGTTGTAGGTAGCAGATCTACAGGTCTTGCGGCTTTACAGTGGTTCGCTTGTTGGCTTTTGTGCGGGCGATGCCGGCATCGATGATGCCATAGACCTTGTCGGACAAGGCGGCGACGGCATCTGCCGAGCACATCATCTTTTTGCCGCGGATATAGGCCTTGACTTTGCTGGCTACAACCAGGACTTCCTTCTTCGCTGCTCTTTTAGCCATAACTCGTGATTCCTTTCTGCAAGATAAGTGACGTCGAAACAACTATTCGACCGCTTCTATAGGAGATATAGATAAAGAGTTTGGAGAGTATTGCAAGAGAAAAAAATAGAAAATTGTTTGTGTGGCTCTGGGGCCTCACCTAAGGGCCGGGAAAAATCGCGGACGAATCCCACGAATATTCAGACCAGTTGCTGGTGGCGGATAGGCTGGCCGGCAAGGACTGGCAGCGCCCTTGATGGGTCCAGGGGCCAGTGAGACTCTAGAGGGCGGCTGCGAACTGGAATGGCTGGGCAGGTAGAACGCTGCGTTGGAAGCGTCGGAAATGGGTCAAAAGAGCCAGGGGTCGGATTCGAACCGACAACCACCTGTTTACAAAACAGGGGCTCTGCCATTGAGCTACCCTGGCCAAGCTAAACAAAAACCAGATATCGCGACACAAGACCTTTCTAGTAAATCAGTTAGAAGAATACCAAGTTTCGTCTCCTTTCGCCTGATTCTCTCTTTTCTCTAGTAGTTCCCATTTTATTTTCCTATTTTGCGTGAATTCTGCGTGAAACATGGTATAATACTCTACTGGAAGGTCGAGTGTTTCCAAGAAGGTACGCAATGGCCAGAACACGCAAGACACCAAAACTGAGAATATACAGAGAAAAATACTTTTGCACAGATGTTTACCGGCCGAACGGGAAACGAACAACTATTGGATTTGGCACCCTCGACGACCGCAGCGAAGGTGAAATCTACGCCGCATTTGGCAAATGGTTGGATTTGTTCAACCAGCAACCGCAAAAAGTACTCTCCTTTAAGAGCCCCTATGATGCTATCGGACAAATGATTAGTCCATCCCAAATTATAACCGTTGGCAAGCTCTTGGACAAGTATTCTGCTTATGTAAAGAAGACAACAAGACCTATCAGAAGTAATAAGGACCACCCTGATCTCGAATTTACTAGAAGGGTTCGGAGATTTCTGGAGCCTTACCGCTTGTGGCCTGTTAGCGACTTTGGCCCTGACGAGTTGCTAGATGTACAGAAGGCTCTAGTTGAATATGAGTATGTTTCTGGAACGAAAAGGAAGCGGTATACGCGGGGCGGTATAAATGGCGTGATCAAGTGGATTCGCAGAATATGGAAATGGGGGATGGGGCGTCAGTTAATCACAGCGGAACAGGTTCAGGGCTTGGAAGAACTGAAACCCTTAAGAATGGGAGATACAGAAGCTCCTGATAACCACAAGCGTGCTCGTGTTACGGAAGAGGAATTCTGGAAAGTCGTCAATGTGACGAATAGCGTCGTTGGCGACATGTTGCAGCTCATCTGGCACACCGCGATGCGGCCACATGAGGTCTGTGACATGAGGCCCTTTGATATTCTTTGCGATAAACCTGAATGCTGGTTGTATGTACCAGGCCGAGATCAGACTCCTGTTGGCCGGCACAAGACCACCCGCTTCGAGCGTGTCAAGGTAGTACCTCTTGCATCAAAATGCCAAAAGATTCTGAAACCCCGAATTAGGGATTTTGACTCCAAGAAATACATCTTCAGCCCAAAAGAGGCAGTGCAGGAAATTCTTGAAAAGAGGTCAGCTAATCGAAAAACACCTCTGAGTTGTGGAAATCGACCGGGGACCAATCGAAAAGAGCGTCGCATGATCAAACCTGGCGAGAAATATGATTACCACGCTTTGCGTAATGCGTGTAAACGAGGATGTGAACGGGCAGGTGTTGAAGTTTTTGTCCCCTATGACCTTCGCCGAACCAGAGCAACAGGAGCTCGTTCTATTCTCGGCAAGGAAGCAGCCAAAGTATTGTTAGGGCGTACTAAAACAGATACAACGGATATCTACTTATTGGATGAGGTTCAGGAAGCCATAAAGGTTGCAGAGCTTTTGGATTCCAATATGTGAAGCTTTGTTATGGGCTACGCACCTTATTCAATTATAAGCCTTTCTTCGACTTCTTCGAGTAATTCACTTTCAGGTTGATTTTTGGGTTACCAGCGGCGTCATGTCCATACCAGCAGACATAAAGTTGATCATCGCAGTCTTACAAGTGGGCACATGCGGCAGCCTGACCGGATCGAGCGGCAATCTACCGAATGATGTACGCCACTCTTTCCCCCCTTTGTTAGCAAAGACAGATGAGCCTGATTTTGGATCTACCGCAGAACCGATGCCAACCTCAGATCCGGCTTTGCTAGATTATTCACTAAGACCACTACGCTGGCTGGGAGCGGTTGGTCGCCTAGAATAGCCCGGGCCTCAGCGCGGAATTTCGTCCAAGCCTCTTCGCCAGTCCGTCGGCAGGCCAAGGCTGTTAGCACCACCATAGCGGCGTGGAGAAGCGATGGTTAGCTGACACACTATGGGGGACGCCAAGCAGGCAAGCGGCATAATTAATCTGTGGCGGGGGTAGTTTTTTATAACTTCCTTTCAGTAAATAGGTTATCACAAGATGCGAAAAATTATTGCAAAAAATACGAGGTTTTTCGTTGACAAATACAACGTAAATACGAAGATGGTCGTATATCTGAATAGTTGCATGTGGATATATGAAAGGAAATCCAAGATGGCGAAACGCAAGATACCACAACCAACCAACAGGGAACTGGCAATACTCAGGGTTCTTTGGGAGAAGGGTCCCAGCACGGTACGCCAAGTGTGTGAGGTGCTCAACCAAGAGCGGCCCACCGGATAT
>DAOVKO010000036.1 GCA_030631725.1 Actinomycetes bacterium
AACTCCGGCGATTGTTTTCTTTGCCGCTACTTCAACAATCCGCAGGACGATGCTGATAACTTCGTCCTCTGGCGCAGCCGAGCATCCTTGGCTTGTCTGAATCGCTTTCCTTACACCAACGGCCATTTACTCATCGCCCCTGCCGCACACAAGCCCGACCTGGCCGACCTCACCCACACCGAAATGCTCGAACTGATGCAGATGCTCACCCAAGCCCAGCAGGCCCTCAAACAGGCCCTCAATCCTCAAGGTTTTAATGTGGGTATGAATCTCGGACGATGCGCCGGAGCCGGTTTGCCCGGCCACTTACATTTCCACATTGTCCCTCGATGGCAAGGTGATACCAACTTCATGGCCATCACCGGCGAAGTCCGCGTTATCCCCCAGGACCTGGCCGAATCTTATCGAGCCATCAAAGCCGCGACGGATGCCCTCTAAACTCACTCCAAGCTCATGTTCCAAAAAAACTACAGACAAGCAGCCCCCCAACCCCTGCCCTCTTCTTCGGCGCACAAATTCCCTCTCCATTTCTCCCGTAACGCTGCGCCGCTCCTTAGCCGCCAACCCAGCCGTCCTCCTACAACAGTCTCTGACTCCCTGAACCTCTGAGCACTGATTGTGCTCTTACCCCCCTCAGAAGGTCCTTCTTCTCCCTACTCTCGGGCGTGTCCTGCCCTTTTCACCTTCTCTCCTTTACGTAGTGCAAAACCGGTGCCAGCTTTTCTCTGTCCCACGGTCTCCTCGTATCTGTAGTCTACGGAAGGAGTTGCGTAACAACCATCCTCTGTCCTTCAGTCGTGTCCGCAGCAAGTACTGGGCAACACATTACACAGATGGCGCCCTCTCTTTCGCGCCGAGCTGACCTGCGGACGCCTTATCGGACCGCCCGCCCTCGCCTTTGGCGAGACCTTGTACCGACAGGACGAATCCACTACAGTGGGATTGGTCAATGTACTGAAACCTAAAACTTGGCGCTTACTCGCAGGACTTGATTCGTGCGTGTTTTGGCTACCGCCGATTTGCATTACGACGTATGGCGATCACGCCGGCCTGCCGAGCAACTGGCTCGCCGGATGCTTGCTGCTGGAGGCGACGTGCTGATCCTGGCCGGAGATACCGCCGGCATTGACACCGAAAAACTCGCCCAATGTCTGCACCTTTTTGCCCACTTCACAGGCCGAAAGCTCTTGGTGCCCGGAAATCACTGCATTTGGGTTGGCCCCTGCCAGTCCAGTTGGGACAAGTACCAAAACATTCTGCCCCGAGTAGCCGCTGAGCATAGCTTTGAGTACCTTGACCGTCAACCGGCCCTTCAGGATCACGTCGCCTTTGTTGGCACCATGGGCTGGTATGATTATTCTTATCGAGACCAATCGCTGGCTATACCCCAGCGATTCTATACGCACAAGGTCGCCCCGGGCGCTGCCGCACGTTTGCCCTGCTATCAGCACCTGCTGGACGGATATTCAGACCTAAGCCCCCAGGCCGCCTCCATTACCGCCCGTTGGATGGATGGCCAATGGGTCAAATGGACCTTCTTGGACCCCCAGGTTACCCGGCTTTTGGCTGATCGCTTTGCTGAGCACCTCCGCTGGGCCGCAGACAGGGCCCAGACGATTGTGGCCGTCACCCATCATTTGCCGTTTGCTCGCATGCTCAAGAAAACCGGACGTCCCGCATGGCGCTTCGCCAACGCTTTTATGGGTAGTGAACTGTTCGGCCAAGCCATGCTTGATCAGCCAAAATGCCGCCTCGCTATCTGCGGGCACAGCCACCGCGCCGATGAGGTCGTTGTCGGCCACGTTCACTGCGTTAACATTGGCAGCACCTACCGCCACAAGCGTTTCACAGCCTTTGATATTTAGAGCCTATCCGGGAATGACACATTAGAGCGTAACTATCAGTTATTTGCTTTCGGATGGATATTTAAGTTCTACAGGCTCGAGATCCATAATACGTTCCAGTTCAGCCAGCGCCTCGCCTGCAAGTTTTTCACAGTGAGGTTTGTACTTATGGAGTTTGTCTAAGGGACCCGTACGCTGCTGTGGACCTTTTAACTCCTCAAGTGTGCCTTCCAATATCGTAGCTTCTCGCAAAGAAGCCCTGATGGACATCCAATTGTTATAGAACAGGGCAGGTAGATAAGGCCTGCGATCAAGAATCCACGCAATCCTGTCATCCATATACTTTAGCACCTCTCTGTTACATTGTTGCATCAGGCTAGATCTCAATAACTCAATTCGCTTATGTGCTTCCCTATTTGCCTCCACCTGTTTCTCCGCCATTATCTCATCTATACGGATTTGACGCGTTTTTCTTGCACGATACCACGTAGCCGCAATACCTCCAAGAATTGCCAACACAGCCCCAATTATTATGCCTGAAGCCTCTACTATCTCGGTCAGTAATTTAGAAAGAATCTCCATAATTTACACCCTTATCTACGATTTCAGCCACTCTATTTGCCTTTTGTTCTGAGCGTGTAAATGCCAGCTCCAGTTAGTAAAGCAATGGCAACACACTGGACGACAAGGCGAGAAGTGTTTAAATATATGGTTAGGGAACTCTCCTCGGTTAGAACCCCAGGAGGCGGGCTAAATATGCAACGGTAGCCGTATTCTTCACGAGTTTTTATACCTCTATAGTTGACAATGCCAAGCCACGGTGGAAACAGGCACATCAGCAAGATCAGGCCGATCCCAACCCACAACACAGCCAATTGTTTATTGCTCATAGCTGTTTCCCTTTTACTCTAAGTGTATAAATACCAGATACGTGCAATGAGAAAGAACACACCATGGTTAAATCGCTCTGTTGACTTCATATTTTGACAGTTACTTACATATATCTTCGAACCCCGAGCACCTGGGGAGCCCGGCGAAGCGGGCTCCCCGGAGTGGTCTAGTTACTCCCAGCTCCTCCAGGAGTTACGAACAGCCCATTGATGAGCCGCAATTATAGCAGCGATAGCAACTGCCGTTGGGCACGGTGATGGCCCCGCAGTTATCGCAAATAGGTGCGTCGGTCTGAAACCGCCCGTGCTCGGCCTGCAGGACTGCCAAGTGGCTGTAGCGCTGGGCCAAACCCGGCGAAATCTTCACCGCTACGCTGGTGTCGGTCTGTTCAACAGCCAGCGGCAAAGCCAGCCGTGCCATTGGCACACTTGCTTGAGCCCCACTCGCCGGCGGCGCCGACGCTTGAACCGCCGGCAACGACGGATCGGTCTTCTTGACCTTTGGCCCTTCTCCTGCACCATCGCCGTTGCCACCCTTGCCGCGGCTTGGCCCATTGTCCCCGCTGTCCGCCGCCGCTGGTTTGGCGTCGCTAAGCGCCGCTGCCGCCGCGCCAGCTACCACCGCAGCACCGGCCGGCTTGGCTTTGGCTCTGCGCTGCGGACTGTTGGTCTGGCGATACCCCTCGATAAACTCCATCGCCAGCCAGCGGAAAATATAATCCACAATGCTCTTGGCAAATGGTATCTCCCGATTGGCCGTAATCCCCGAAGGCTCAAACCGCGAGTGCGAAAACTTATCCACCATCGTCTGCAATGGAACCCCGTACTGCAAGGTCAGCGAAATAGCCGTCCCGAAGGCATCCATCATCCCCCCGACCGTCGAGCCCTCTTTGGCCATGGTAATAAACAGCTCACCCGGCTCGCCGTTTTCATACAGCCCCACGGTCAGATAGCCCTCGTGGCCGCCCACGTCGAACTTATGGGTAAGACTCCTCCGCGTCGCCGGCAGCCGCTTGCGCCGCGGCCGACCTTCAAGCGCACCTTCATCAGCCCCAGCCAAGCGTCCGCTCATCCTATTAGCCCCCTGATCCCTCTTGCCCGACTTGCCCGCCTGCTTCTTCTTATCGGTCAACAGCGGCTGGGCACGCTTGGAGCCGTCGCGATAGATAGCCACCGCCTTGAGCCCCAGCCTCCAACCTTCGATGTAGGCGTCCATAATTTCCTGCACCGTCACCTCGTTGGGCATATTGATGGTCTTGGAAATTGCCCCGGACAGGAACGGCTGAACCGCAGACATCATTTTCAGATGGGCCTGGTATGCAATCGACCGTTTGCCCTTGGCCGGCTTGAAAGCGCAGTCGAACACCGCCAAGTGCTCTTCACGCAGGTGCGGCGCGCCTTCGATGGTCCCCTCTGCCAGAACGTAGTCGTCAATCTCACGCACCTGGGCCGGGTTATACCCCAGCATCTTCAAGGCCAAAGGAACCGTGCGATTAATCATCTTGAAGCTGCCGCCGCCGGCCAACATCTTGTACTTCACCAAAGCAATGTCCGGCTCGACCCCCGTGGTATCGCAATCCATCATAAAGCCGATCGTCCCCGTCGGGGCCAGCACTGTAGCCTGAGCATTCCGAAAGCCATACCGACCACCCATGCGGATAGCCTCATCCCAGACCTTCCGGGCCGCGGTGAGCATCTCGCCCCGGCAATGCTGCGGATTGACATTATCCAACGCCGAGCGGTGCTTGCGCATCACGCCCAGCATGGGCACCTCATTCTGGGCGAAGCCCGCGAAAGGCCCCTGCACCCGGGCCAACTCCGCCGAGACCGCATAGGCCTTGCCCGTCAAAAGGGCCGCGATCGCGCCGGCCAGGGCCCGACCTTCCTGCGAGTCATAAGGCAGCCCCAGCGACATTATCAACGAGCCTAAATTCGCGTAACCCAGCCCTAACGCCCTGAAAATATGAGAGTTGCGGCAGATAAGCTCCGTCGGGTACGACGCGTTATCCACCAGAATTTCCTGGGCTATGATAAAAACCCGCACCGCCTGTAAGAAACGATCGATATCGAAATCCCCCTGCTCGGTTCGGAATTTCATCAGGTTCACACTGGCCAGATTACAGGCCGAATCGTCCAGGAACATGTACTCCGAGCAGGGGTTAGACGCATTTATCCGCCCGCTGTTCGGGCAGGTATGCCACTTGTTGACCGTGCTGTCGTACTGGATTCCGGGGTCCCCGCAGATGCTCGTGCCCTCGGCGATCAGCCGCAGCAACTCACGGGCCTTGTACGTTTCCAGCGGCTCACCGGTGGTCACGGCCCGCGTGGTCCAGTCCCCGTCAGCAGCAACCGCCTCCATGAATTCGTCGCTGACCCGCACCGAAAAATTACTGTTCTGAAACATTATCGAGGCGTAGGCATCACCATTTAGTGAAGGGTCGTAGCCCTGCTCTATCAGGGCCCAGGCCTTGCGCTCTTCCTGAGCCTTGGCGGTGATGAATTCTTTGATATCCGGATGCTCAACCTTAAGGCTCTGCATCTTTGCCGCCCGGCGAGTCTTACCCCCCGACTTAACCACTGCCGCGATCTGATCGTAAACCCTCATGAATGACAGCGGACCGGAAGGCTTGCCCCCGCCGGCCAATTTCTCTCGGCTCGAGCGCAGTGTCGATAAGTCCGTGCCCGTACCCGAGCCGAACTTAAACAACATCGCCTCCGACGTCGCCAGACGCATGATGTCTTCCATCGTGTCATCCACTGCCTGGATAAAACACGCCGAGGCCTGCGGATGTTCATAGGTGTTAGCCGAACGGGCCACCCCCCCCTGCTGTCTGTTCCAAAAATAATTACCCCCCGAGCCGGCAACGCCCGCCTGATGGAACAGTCCCACGTTGAACCAAACCGGCGAGTTAAACGCCCCATACTGATTCAGGCACAGATAGCATAATTCATCATAAAAGACCTCCGCGTCGGCTGGGCCCGTAAAGTAGCCCTGCTCCAGGCCCCAGTCGGCTATGGTCCGCCCCACCCTGTGCACCAGGTCTTTGGCTGACTTTTCCCGCCCAGGCGAATTGACCTCCCCGTAAAAATACTTGCTGGCCACAACCTTGGTCGCCAGGTCCGACCACTGGGCCGGTACCTCCACGTCGTGCTGCTCGAAAACCGCCTTGCCCGATTCGTCGGTAATGGCCACCGAACGCTTGACCCAGTTGACCTGCTCGAAGGGACTACAGCCGGCATCCGAAAATACCCGCTCGACCTTCAGTCCCTCTGCCAAGCTCTTATCCCCCGATGGCGCAGTAACACCTCGGGGCGAAACGCTCTGGCTCGATTTCGTCTGGGATCGTCTCCTGCCGCTCTTGGCCATGCTGAATCCTCCGTGTTCACTGCCCTCGAAAAGTGACAAAGCCCCTACGCCGCCCAAGCTCCTTCTGTGCAAAAAGCCTAGCGGAAAATCGGGACAAGCCCCCAATCACCATACATCACGCACAGCGATTGGCGAACCCAGGAATCACCCTCGGTGATTCGCCCCTACAACCATCCTGCTGTGAATGCTCACGGGTCGGCCAAAAAAACTACCAGACATGATCCTGCGTCAGCCGGACACACCTGAAAGACCCTAGCGGGCCGAAAAATGCCGTCACTTCACTATGAGGTCTCAGCCAACCCAATCTATAGCTTAGGCCCCATATCTAGTGGTGTCAATCCCGAAAAATAAAAAATTTTCCGAACTTAAATTGACCTGAAACCGACCATTCTACCCAGAAGTATACAGTGGATAACCTGTTGTTAAATATCTAGTTAAGCGACATATCCTAACAGGTTTTCCACATTTATCGCCCCACTTCCAACAGCTAATCCCCCGAAGGCCCGCCATAGCCCCCAACCACAACATCTAGGGCCCTGTTTCTGGCGCAAATGCCTGCAGAAAACACGCTTACGAATATTACCCGGCCTGTTGGGCGGCCCCCTGGTTGGTTTCCGCTTGTTGTGTATCCTGGAACGGCTCGGTAATGGCCTTGTTTACCTTGCCCATGAGCTCTGAAAAATCAGCCTGGGCTTTCATCCAGCACTTCAGCGTTTCGTTTGAAGCAACCTTTTGCTGCAGCTCAGTCAGCATGTGCTTGTCTTCCGGCTCAATGGGCTTGCCGCTACTGTCCAGCTCAGCAATCTTCTGCAGTTGTCGCTGGTAATCCTCGAGTATCTCAAGGGCCTGCTTGTCCTGCTGCACGCCTTGGCGACTTTGCAGAAACGCCCTGCTCACGGAAGTCTCGGCTATAAGCTCGCCCAGCTTAGCCGCTTCAGCAATAATCTTGTCCAACTCTTGATCCATAAATCACCTCGCATTACAGTGAATCTACCAGCAAACTATAAAGATCAGATATGAAAAATCAAGACACATAATAATACCTGAAAATCCTTGTTTCTCTTTTTGAATTTTGATTTGTCATTTTGCTATTTACGCTTTGATTTTTGATATTCTACTGGTTATCGTAAGAGCTTGAGACAGCACGGTTAACCCTGCACATCCGTAATTCGCTCACTTGGAGTTTTAGCTATGGCTAATTACCTAGTTACCGGCGGGGCCGGCTTTATCGGCTCGAATCTAGTCCGTGCCCTGCTGGACGCCGGCCACACCGTGCGGGTCTTGGACAACTTCGAAACCGGCAAGAGAGAAAACCTCGCCCAGATAAACGACCGCATCAATCTGATTGAAGGCGACATTCGCAACCCCACCACTTGCCAATCCGTCTGCGCCGATATCGAGGTGGTCCTCCACCAGGCGGCCCTTGGCTCGGTACCCCGTTCGGTCGATGATCCTGCCACCTCCAACGCCGTCAACGTGGACGGCACAGTTAACATGCTCTGGGCTGCCAAACAAGCCAAGGTCCGACGGTTTGTCTTCGCCGCCAGCTCCGCAGTCTACGGTGAGTCCGCTGCCCTACCCAAACAGGAAGACATGCTTCCAGCTCCGATCAGTCCTTACGGCGTAAGCAAGTTGACCTGCGAGCATTATTGCCGCGTCTTTTACGAGACTTACGGCCTGGAAACCTTTTCTCTGCGCTACTTCAATGTCTTCGGTCCCCGCCAGGACCCCACCAGCCAATACGCCGCCGTGATTCCCCTCTTCGTTTCCGCTCTGCTGGGCAACAAGCCCCCGGTAGTCTTCGGCGACGGCGAGCAAACCCGCGACTTTACCTACATTGACAACGTGGTCCAAGCCAACATCCTTGCCGCCGACGCCAAGAACGCCCAAGGCCAAGTCATCAACATCGCCTGCCAGAAACAGATCTCTCTCAACCGCATCCTGGATATCTTGCGTCAACTGCTCGACACCGACACCCCCGCCAAGTACACCGACCCCCGCCCCGGAGACATCAAACATTCCCTGGCTGATATCACCCGGGCCAAAGAACTCCTCGGCTTCGAGCCCCGCATAGATTTCGAGCAGGGTCTCCGCCTGGCCATCGACTGGTACAAGGCCAATTTGTAATCTCAGACCAGCCTACCGCAATTTCCTCGCCAGCCGGCTCATCCTCTCAAGTTTTGCAAGCTCCCGGCTACCGGACGCACCGCCCAATCAGCGACCCCCGCCGGAAGACTACCGCGGCGGATGCAGAAGCGCTTGGCATTTCTCACACTTCAACACTAACGGAATCCTCGCGACCCTTGGATCCATCGCGTTCAGCCAATTGGTCCAGGCGTAGCTGCCGTCACTTTGCGGAACCCAGTATTGAATTTCCTGTGCAGCCCCCATACCCATTAGGGCCATGGGCGGCGGGAGAAATCCCCCCTCCTCCTGGCGCTTTCTCATCGCCTCCTCTTGAGCCTTGCCTTGTTCGGTCAAACGCCGCCGGGATTCCGGAACCTTCTTGCCACACTCCGGGCAAGTGGCGTAACGCAGCGCCACCGCCTGTCCCGAACACTTCGGGCAGTCGATCGGCGGCAACTGCGATGTCTTCTTCTTGAATATATCATCGCACTCCAGGCACTGCCACAACTGAGACTCCGCCGCACCAAACAGAAAGATGGCCAAGGCTATTACCGCCACACCTATCGCCGCCGAACAGATGATGATAAAAATCAGCTTGTCCTTGGCCATACCCGATCGCAAACTCCCGACTGCAGATTCCCTCGGTACACATCCGGCACATGCACTAACCATCTCTTTCTTCATTTTCATGTCCTTTCAAATTAAAGGTCGTACGGATAAGGGCACTTTTTCCCACAACCTGACATGTTCCCACAAACAACCCGCCGCCCCAGCCTCTCGGCCGAGCTTTCATCCATAAATAGACCCTAGGCCCCCTGATCCCGTTTGTCAAGAAGATAAATCAACCCCATCCGGCCCGGAAAGACCTTGAAGCTCCGGCGTCAGGCCCGGTACAATCCCTAGAACGAAAACTCATTCTCCTAGGAGTGGTCACTATGCTCGATCCGCGTGTGGAAAAAATGGCTCAAGTCTTGGTCAGATACTCTGCCAGCGTCAAACCCGGCGACCTGGTGAGCATAAAAGGTACGACCTTGGCTGAGCCTTTGGTGCTGGCCCTGCTCGAAGAGACCCTCAAGGCCGGCGGACACCCCCGCATAAGGCTCAGCCCCACAGGCTCCCCCGAAATCCTCTACAAAAACGCCTCCGACGAACAGCTCAAATTCATATCCGAACTCGACCGCCAGGAGGTCGAACAGCTCGACGTCAGCATCCGCGTCATCGCCTCAGCCAACACCCGGGCTCTTAGTAACATAGACCCCGCCAGACCCGCCATGCTAAGCCAAGCCCGCAAAGATCTCTCCCAGCGATTCCTCCAACGGGCCGCCGATGGCGAACTCCGCTGGACCCTCACCGCCTATCCAACTCTGGCCTACGCTCAAGAAGCGGAAATGTCCCTTTCCGAGTACGAAGACTTTGTGTACAGAGCCTGCCTATTACATCACAAGGACCCGGTTACGGCTTGGAAAAAGCTGGCCGAACAACAGCAGCGTGTAGCCGACTACCTCGACAAGTGTAAGGAGCTGCGCATAAGAGCCACGGATACGGACATCCGCTTCGGCATCGAGGGCCGAAAATGGATAAACTGCCTGGGCGACAAGAACTTCCCCGACGGCGAAGTCTTCACCGGACCCTTAGAGGATTCCGTCGAAGGCCACATCCGCTACAGCTTCCCCGCCATCCGCGAGGGTCGCCACGTCGACGACATCCGCTTGACCTTCAAAGCCGGAAAAGCCGTCGAGGCCACCGCCGTCAAGAACCAGGACTTCCTTATCACCATGCTCGATCAGGATGAGGGTGCACGCTTCCTCGGCGAGCTCTCTCTGGGCACCAACTACGAAGTCCAAAAATTCACCAGGAATCTGCTCTTCGACGAAAAGATCGGCGGCACGTGTCATCTGGCCCTGGGCAAGGGATACCCCGAGACGGGCTCAAAGAATACCTCCGGCCTGCACTGGGACATGGTCTGCGACCTGCGAGACGGCGGAGAAGTATTCGCCGATGGAAAACTCATCCAGAAAAACGGACGCTTTGTCGATCCCACTTGGCCGCAACCAAGTTGATTCTTTCACCACGAAGAACACGAAATTCACGAAGTAAAACCAGGTGAATCAAAGCTATGGATCAAATTGTCACCGGCGATTGCCTGAAAGTCCTAGCCAAACTACCGGCTGGATGCGCCGATTTGATCGTGGCCGACCCACCTTATAACATCGGCTACGAGTACGATCGCTACGACGACTCGCGCGCCCACAAAGATTACTGCGACTGGACTGAACAGTGGATGCGCGCCTGCCAACGGGTTCTTTCACCGGCGGGCTCAATGTACATTGCCATTGGTGACGACTACGCCGCCGAGCTGCGCATCATTGGCCGAAAACTCAAGCTTACGCTGCGCAACTGGATCATCTGGCACTACACGTTTGGCCAAAATACGAAGAAGAAATTCGCCCGCTCCCACATCCACATCTTCTACTTTGTGGCCGACGAAAAGAATTTCACCTTCAACGATGATTCGGTCAGGGTATTATCGGACCGCCAGAAGCAATACGCCGACCGCCGGGCCAATCCCACCGGCAAAATTCCCGACGACACCTGGGTCGTCTTCCCTCGGGTTTGCGGCACATTCAGCGAGCGGGCCGACGGACCAAACCAACTGCCCGAGGCCTTGGTCGCCCGAATTGTCAGAGCCAGCTCGAACCCCGGTGATTTAGTCCTCGACCCCTTTTGCGGGGCGGGCACGACGGCCACCATGGCCGCCCAACTGGACCGCCGTTATATCACCATCGACATCTCCGCCGACTATGTCCGCCAGGCCAAGCGCCGCGTAAAGAAAAGTCTCAAAAGAAATGGTCAACCAACGCTCACCCCGCTATCCCCGCTGCAATTGACCGAATTGATTCGCCTTTACCAGGAAAACGAAATCCCCGCCGAGTTGCTCCTGGAAAAACCCAAGTTCATTAAACTCTTCGCCGGCCAACTCAACCGCCGATTAGCCAAATGCTCCGCCGAGCCTGTCGGGCCACCCCTCAAAGCCAGCGAGATCGCGTCTGCCCTGCAAACGTTAGCCAACAAAAACCTCCTGCCCGTTCTCCGCACCGACCAACCCTCCCTGAAAACCCGCAACCCTCGATAGACATGAGCCGCCAAGCTCACGGATATGCCACAAAGAATCGCCCCGATGCGCGTTTTCACGCACCGGGGCAAAATCGACAGTCTGCTTGCAACAGCTAAGGCCTAAACCTCCTTGGAATCAATCCAGCTCATCATCTTGCGGAGCTTGGCGCCCACCTTTTCAATCAGATGATCGTGGTCGGCTTTCTGCAAGGCATTGAACACCGGCCGGCCCGCCTGATTCTCCAGGATCCATTCGCGGGCAAACTCGCCCGAGACGATTTCATCCAGAATATCGCGCATCTCCTGGCGGGTGTCCTCGTTGATAATCCGCGGCCCACGAGTCAAGTCGCCGTATTCTGCCGTGTTGCTCACGCTGTAACGCATGTAGTTGATCCCGCCCTGGTAGAACAGGTCCACGATCAGCTTCAGCTCGTGCATGCACTCAAAATAAGCCAGCTCCGGCGCATAACCAGCCTCGACCAGCGTCTCAAAGGCCATTTTCACTAGGGCGGTAACTCCCCCACACAATACCGCCTGCTCGCCGAACAAGTCTGTCTCGGTCTCGTCGGCAAAGGTGGTCTCGATAACCCCCGCCCGCGTCCCGCCGATACCGGACGCCCAAGCCAGGGCCATCCCCTTTGCCTTGCCCGACGCATCCTGCTGAACCGCGAACAGGCAGGGCAAACCGGCACCCTTTACAAATTCGCTCCGCAGCAGGTGTCCCGGCCCCTTGGGTGCCACCATGATAATATCCACCTCCTTGGGGGGTACTATCTGGCCGAAGTGAATATTAAAACCGTGCGAAAAACCTATAGCCTTGCCCTTGCCCATATTGCCGGCCACTTCGCTCTTGTACACCGCCGCCT
>DAOVKO010000140.1 GCA_030631725.1 Actinomycetes bacterium
AACAACAACCAGGTCAAGCAGATCGAGCTGATCACCGCTGCCAACATCCCCGTCAAAAAGATTTTCGTCTATGACGGGGCCAAGATCCAATGGAACTGGTACGGCCGATACTGGGACAGCGGCTTTGGCCGGGAGGAAAACAAGAAGGTCAACGTCCTCCTGGAGTTCGAGAACCGGGCTGAGCGGAACTTGGGACTGGCTCTGCCCAAAGGCAAGTGCCGCGTCTACAAACGCGACGACGATAAGTCGCTGGAGTTCATCGGCGAGGATTTGATCGACCACACCAGCCGCGATGAGAAGGTTACCTTGTATATCGGCGACGCCTTCGACGTCGTCGGCGAGAGGAAGCAGACCGATTTTCGCAAGATTACCAGCCGCATCTGCGAAGAGGATTTCGAGATCAAGATCCGCAATCACAAGGACCAGGCCGTTACCGTCGAGGTCCTGGAAAAGCTCTATCGCTGGAGCGAATGGACCATGCTCTCGGCCAGTCACGAATATAAGAAAATCAACAGCCGAACGATCATCTTCCCCGTCCAGGTCCCCAAAGACGGCGAGGTTGTTATAACCTACTCGGTTCGCTATAAGTGGTAACTGCCGGACTGGAAGCTTGCACAAAACGTTGCTTGACCTGTATGTAAAGGAATCCACGGCATGAAAGCTATGGTTCTAATTACAGCTTGTCTTACGTTTTCTCTGCCGGCCTACGCCGCTGAGAGAATCTTCCGGACAGAAGGGGCTGTGGTCTCCTACGACGGCATTAGTGCCGAATATGCCGAAGCAATCGCAAAAACCGCAGCCGCTGCCCGAGATATCGCCCTGCTGGGCTCAGGCTTCGACATGCCCAAAACCATCAGGATTACCGTTGCCTGCAACCCCCGCGGGCGAGTGCGACTCTTCAACGACGGTCGAGACTACTTCGGCCTGACTATCCGAACAGAGAAAGATCTGCGCAAACCGGCCCAGAGCGGCATATTTCACATTTACGGCCTCTGCCACGAGACCGCCCATCTTGCCATGTACCGGCCAATCCGCGAGCGCCGTTGGATGACCACCGCCGCCGCCGAGGGCTGGGCCCACTACTTCGGCTCGCGCATAGTCGACACTGTCTATGCCAAGCTCGGCAAAGACCTCTGGCCGGACGCCTACGACTATCTGGCCGATGGCACCAAGCGACTCCAGCGACAACTTGCCGCTAAAAACCCAAGCCCCGTGCAGCGGGGCGCCGGGCTATGGAAGGAACTGGCCGAGATTGTCGGCCACAAGAACCTTGCCCCCATCTTCAAGGCCTGGGGCCAGGCAAAAGTCGACCCGACTGACCCCGGTGCTGCCCTGCGAAAGACGCTGCTGGCAACCTATGCTCGCATTCGGAATCTACCGGGATCCAAGGAGCAGATCGGTGCTGATAAAAGGTTGGCCGATTGGTGGAACAGAGCTGAGCCCATCCTGGTCCTCAAACGCCCCAGGAGCGAGTTTACCGCCCGCACGGCCAAGCCCAACGAACTCACAGGGGCGGCTGTTGAGCTCTCCGAAGACGAAGGCAAGTCTGCCGGCAGACGCAGCATTGCCGGCAGCGGCCACGCCGTCCGCCGCAAAGTCGATGGCCGCGATTGGTACCTTACCGGCGTGAAGGTTTTCGGATCGCGCTATGGCCAGCCTCGACCACCACAGGAAGATTTTCACCTCTGGCTCTGTGACAAGGACTTCAAGGTAATCACCGATTTCCCCTTCCCCTACGCGAAGTTCCCTTGGGGCAAAGCCAGATGGGTTAGCTTGCCCGTCAAGCCGACGAACGTACCGGCCGAGTTCGTGATCTGTGTTGGTTTTAATCCCACAGGCAGGAAGGGTGTTTTTGTTCATCATGACAAACAAGCCAGCGGCAATTCCCTGACCGGCCTGCCCGGCCGGCCGGGCAGAGAGTTCCAACAAGGCGATTGGCTGATCCGAGCCAGCGTCGATCAACTAAAGATCGCCAACCCCCTAATGCCTTCCAAATAGAGGAGCCTGACTATGAAGCGCATTGTCCTAGCCGAAGTTATCTGTTTCGCCCTATCCACAGCCCTGCTCTTGCCCGGCTGTACTTCTGATGACAATGCCGGCCCCCAGCCGCCCGCCACACAGCCGAAGGGAAGGGCTGAAGCGGATTTGAGTAATATGACAAAGTGGGGGCCTATGCTGACCGAGAAGGAATTGGCAGAGATAGCCAAGCTGTCTGTGCCAGAATTGGCTGAGATGCTAAAAAGTGCGGACACGATGCATAGATTCGCCGCGCTACGCCAGTTGAAAGCTGATGGAGGCTGGCGAAAGAATTTTGATCTGCTTTTGCGCATTGCAGGAAAAAGACGCGGAGAGGAAAGCAGAGATATGGTAGTTGAAGGACTGCTCTTTGGCAAGTTCTGTCCGTTGAGAACCTCGGCCCCTGCTGAGGACAAGCAACTTGTGGATAAGTTTCTAGCTTTCCTGCAAGGACAACTTAAGGAGGTAAAACCCTCAGTCTCGGGACATCAGGCGGTGCGAAGCATTGCCCGGACTGTCTTTCATCGTGATCATGGATTGCCTGGAAGCCCCGCCCCGGAGATACCTTATGCTAATGACCGTGTCCTCGACATTTTGATTTCCTGCCTGGACAACGATGATCGGAATGTACGCCAAGCAGCAATCAGATGGCTCGGTGCTGTTGGAGCAACCGATCTTGCCAGGTCTGAGGATGTAATCGCAGCTTTGGAGACTCAACTGACTAAAGAGCAGACCTCACAGGAGAATGAAGAGGTTAAGACAAGGCGGGAGCGAGTGATCCAGTATGCCATCGGAAGGCTAAAACTAACCATTGCTCAATGGCATTACCCCCACACACTATCCCCTTTCCCAGGCGGCTCCGCCACGCAAGCGCATTAGGCACTGGTATTCTAGCGGAAGCTTCGCCAGCGGGCAGGGGGCCAATATATGCAGGTTACCACGCTTTCGGTTAGCTCGGCCGGCACCATCCCCGGCTGAATTTTCCCCTGCAGGCTCGGATGGATTTGCCAGCCCAGGCGGGAATCGTTGCTGACGGCACTGTTATCTCCGAGGACGTAGTAATGGCCGGGCTCTATCTTCACCGCCGCGGCTCGGAGCGGGGATTGGCTTGGCGTTGCGGACATAGTCCGATAATGGACGTCCCTGTCGAGCCGGATGCGCCTGATCCTGCCCCGGCAGTTGCTCGCGGCAATGCTCAGCCGACAGGACTGAGGCAGGCTTTGCCCAGCGGCCTCGGCTTCGAACGGCCCGACCGCTGCCTGGCACAGCAACTCTTTGTCGGCGTAAAGGTAGGCGTAGCCGTCTCGGATAACCAGCATCAATTCCAAACCGCTGGCGATGTCTCGGCTAAGATGAGCCGTTTCGGGAACATCCGGTTGTTGTTGGCCGAGCCCGTGCACGGCCAGGCTCGCGGCGCCGGCGGCGTCGATGCTTCCGCGGACCTGCCTACCCGAGTGTTCCCAGAGCAGGCTCAGGCGGCCGGGCCCTTGAAGCTGCGACAGCTGAACGCCCAGCCTCACGTCGTGTATGATGGCCTTGGGCTCAATATATTCCAGGGCGTTGACGTTGTAGGCCAGCTCGTCCGTCAACTCGCCCGTCAGCTCAAACAACTCGGGGCGATTTTGGGCCGAGTCGAACAGCCAGCTTCGCCCCTCCGCTTGCCAAGCGCCGGCGCTTCCGTTCGCCTGCCACCGCAGTTTGGCCCCGGCTGAACCCTCGGCTTGAAACTCTGTATCCAGGACCCTCAGCCACATCTCCTCGTGGGCCAACGCCGGCTTGGAGACCAGCGAGCCGTTGATGAAAATCTCCCCGTCAATGATCTGCACCTCTTCGCCTGGCAGACCTACCACTCTCTTCAGCCCCAAAGTACTCATGTCGGCCGGAGAACGAAACTTCAGCGGATCCCATCGGCCAGGGCTAAACCTTTTGCTGGCCAATATTCGATCTCTCGGGGGCGTGGAGCTATTGACAACGGCCAAATCCTCCCCGCCGCACATCGGGCAGCTCAGGTTTTCTGTGGGCGTGTACTTCCGCTCAGAGGGCAGTAAGCCCACCTTGAACGCATAGCCGCAGCCCCGGCAGCCCAACCTGGCGTGTCGGCCCAAAAGAGCGGTGGCCATCGAGCCTTCACTGACTTGGTATTCTCCGGCCAGAAGTTCCCGGCCGGGCCCAAGGACCAGTATCCCAGCCGGTACTGGAGCCGCAGCCACCACAGCGGCCATGGCCACGATACGCAGAAAGGAATTCTCGATAGTCACCTTCCGGAACCACCAGCCGCAGCGCGCGGCATCGACCCAGCCGACAAGGTGATACAGAGCCACAGCTACAGTTATGGCCCCCAGACACCATCCCCCTGTGCCCGCGGCCACTAGCAGCCATACGCCGACCAAAAGCAGTTCTCCGCAGAACCACAGCACAGCCCGAAGGGGACGCCCGCTGAGCCACTGGCCCGGACCGGCGAAGGTTAGCGAGCCCAGCCAGCAGGCCACAGCCGTCCAGAGTCGATCACGCTTCGAAGCTCGAACCCAAGCTTCGATTTTACGCGGACGCCCCGCAGAGCGGACGGGACTTGAGTTGTGCCGCAGGATTGGTTTGTTCACAGGATACCGGGGGGCTTCGACCCTACCAGCCCTTGAAGAAATTACGCGTGCGATAACCCTTCAGCACCAGCGCGTAGAGTCCTTGACGCTCATCGACAGTTTCCAAGACCATGGTGCACCTGTTACCGAAGATCCCGCCGTCGAAGGCAAAGCCGTCTTCGCTCAGCAGTGTCTGCTTGTCCCCTCGGGAGTTGTATGCGTTGGTCGCCAGGGCCAGAATGCGTCGCATCGATGTGCTGATGCCGAAAACCTCGTTGATCTGGTCGAAATGACGCGAGCTGTCGAAGAGTATCTGGCTGAAGTACTGCAATATAGCTTCTTCCCGCGGGCCGGGCGCAGCCGAGTACTGCTGCAGTTCGCTTGGGGCTACCTGAGTCTCCAGAGCTATCTTCCACGTATCTGTACGCAGCAATAGCAACGACGCGGGGACCCAGTGCCAATAGTACTTGGCGGTTACGATACCATCCTCATCGAGGTTCACTATCATCAGCTCGCTATTTTTGCTGAGTTTGTCCTCGGCCAAAGCATATGCGTAGCGGTCCTCCGGCTCCACGGGCGTCTTGAAGGCCTCCTGGACATCCGCAGCCGTCGATCGGCCAACTTTCAGCCCCTGCCACTGCTCATAGCGGCAGCCCATCAAACTCACCATCATTGCAAGTACAAGCATTGCAACCATCGAAAATCTGGCTGTTTTCACGATCAGTCCTCTCTATCTACACACAGCAGGATACATTACGTGCTTGTGCCCGGGCTGGTTCGGGATAACAGATACTAATATCGGGCATTCTTTGGGTCGAGCTTCACGAAAATCCATATTTGCTTCTCTTACTTTGTGCCTTTGTGCCTCGGTGCCTTTCTTTTCAATTATGTTTCAGGGCCAAGTGGTCGGCGTGAATTACCTCTTCCCGGGCGCTTGGGCCGAGCAGTTCTTTGAGATGTCTGGACTTTAGACCCTTGATCTTTCTCACCTGACTGGAGGAGTAATTAACCCGCCCCTTGCCTATTGCTTGCCCATGCGGTCCGAGAACCTCGACCACCTGAGAGGCCCGGAAGCTTCCTTGCACAGAGGTAATGCCAATCGCCAGGAGACTCTTTCGAGATTTTAGA
>DAOVKO010000077.1 GCA_030631725.1 Actinomycetes bacterium
ACGGTAAAGCCGAACTTTGCCCGGTCGATGCAAGTTCCGGCCCCAACTTCGACGTCGTCACCGATGCGGACGGCGCCCAAATGAGGGATGTGGTGATGTTGGCCGTCGCGGCATCGATAACCGAACCCCTCTGAGCCGATTACGACGTTTTGGCCGAGGACCACGCGATTTCCGATCTGGCTGCGGTCGGCGACAATCACGCCTGGCGCGAAGCAGCACTGTTGTCCTATAAGACAGTCGCGACCGAGATAACAACCGGCTTGGATGACCGAGCCGTCGCCGATGGTGGTCCCGGCCTGGACAACAACATAGGGCCCGATGGCCAGGTCGTGTCCGAGATTGACGCCGGGAGCGATCAGGGCTGTGGGATGAACGCCCAGGTCGGCCTCGGGAGGCCGAGCGAAGAGTTCCAGGGCCATATTGATGGCTTCAGGAACATTGCTGACCCAGATCATAGGCAGAGAAACAGGGGCAAGCGAATCACTAACGAGGACGGCAGCGGCCTTGGTGGTTTTGGCAGTTTCCAAGTCGTGTTTGTTTATGAGAAAAGAGAGGTCAGCGGGCCCGGCGGAGGCCAGTTCAGCGATACCGGTAAGCTCGGTGTGGTCGGGACCTTCCAATCTGCCAGCGACATGAGCGGCCAGACGCCCCAGAGTTACTTTATTTGCGGCCATCAGTGCGTGCTCCCCAGAATTAGGGCCAAAGTGCCGTCCTTTTAAGAGGATAGCGGCGGATGGTCAAGGCTGACTCAAACAAGAGCAAAAAAGTTTTCCCGCGGTCAGGCTGGTTTATCCACGCAGCTTATAATCGAGGTTAAGCTGCTCGGTGACTTCGGCAGTTATATCCAGAGCTTCGTCGGCGTAAAGAGCCTGCCCAACGACCAAGACCAAACCTTTTTGCTTGGCTGTCTTGCCTACGGCACTGACCAAATCCCGGAAGCAGACTTCCTTCATTTGTTGCTCCTGAAGCCGAAGGTCAGTTTCCGAGAACTTAGCGAAAGCTTCATTCTGGATGGTTTTCTTGAGGAGCTCCTTTCGCATTCGCTTATACTCCTGCGAATCGGGGAGAAGGCCACTAGCGGCCAACTCGTCGGCCCCGGCTCTTAGAGCCTTTTGGGTCTCTATAACCTGCTTCTGGATGCGGTTTTTTTCGGCGATCAACCGGTCATTCATAACCATGAACTTTTGGTAGCCCCTGATCGCCTTAGTGGGATTACAAAAGGCAATAGATACCGGGGAAGTTCCTGCTTGGGCCCAGACGTTTTGCGAGTATATCCACAAGCCAAAAACAGCAAAGACCAAACCAACAAGGCAAATCATTTTTACTCTAGCGTTCATAAGTCATTCCTTTCATTACTACAGTGTCGCGAACAAAGGCAGCCATCGGCTCAGGCTAAGCGATATCCATTATAGCATAGGGGCATAGGCAAAGCTACCAAAACATTGCAATACTAAAACTGAAGACCCTGGTATCGTCATCATCATCTCTATAAAGCGGCCAGGCGAAATCGGCGGAAAGGGGTATGGGGATGCTCCAACGGATACTGAAGCCGGCGGAAACGCGACCGGGCCCATCATCGATGGCAGCGGTATCAAGAAAAGCGGCGGCCCGAAGGTTGTCCCCGACGAGGGGGAAGGAATACTCGGTGCCGGCGAGGACGAGCCAGTCGCTGCCGATGGGTGTGGGATGGGCAGTAATTACAGAGGGGGCGCGGGGACTGACGCCGCGGTAGCCGAAACCACGAATGGTGGCGATGCCCCCGGCATAGTAGCGTTCAAAGAAGGGGGCGTCGCCAAAAATAGTGGCCAGTCTGGTCCTGAAGGCGAGGATGCCCTTGCGGTCAAGTGAGTCGGTATGGGTGGTGAAGAAACGATCATAACTGGCCTCGAGGCGACCGAAATCGAAATCACCACCAAGGGGTCCAGTCTGCTCGTAAGATATCTTGAAGAGGTCTCCTTTGCTGGGGAGGAAGACGCTGTCGGTGGTGTCGCGTACAAAGGTTCCCTTGAGGGAGGTTAGATTGTGCGAGCCTTCGCTGGCCAGAATCTCCGCGGCGGTGTCATCGTTGATGTCCCTGATGGTAGCCTGTTCGAGCGTGAGGGTGCCTTCGATTCTCCATCCGTCCCAGAAACGGTAGCCCAGAGACCAACGGGCACCAAGGCGGCCCTCGTCGTAGTCCCCTCGCTGTCCGGTGTGAAGATAAATACTTTGTCCGAAACTTATGGGCAAATCAGCCACGTAGGGCTCGCGAAAGTAAATGGAGAATCGAGCGAGCTCGGAACCAGGCTGAGCCCGCAAACGAAACAACTGTCCGGCGCCGCGGAAAGTGGGAAAATTAAAGAGGTCGAAGTTTCTCTGTTCAACCGTGAGATCGCCAATCAGCCCAGCGTCAGAGTGTACACCGAAACCCATCATGAACAAAGCGGTGCGCCCTTCGGTGACGTTAATCTTGACGTCTCGGCGAGAATCGGGGGCCCGAACATCAGAGATTTGGACATCGGAAAATAACCTGGACTCCAACAATCTCTGCTGGCTGCGCCGCATCTTGGTAATATCATAGAGGTCGTTTGGAGCCAAGAGTAATCGGCGGCGGATGACCCGATCCTGAGTGACCTTGTTGCCGAGGATGTCTATGCTGCCGACTCGGAACTGGGGCCCTTCAGCTATATTGTAGAGCAGGTCGACGAAGCCGGGCTCATCCGGTAGATAGACGGGAGTAAATTGTACGCGAGCTTCGACGTATCCCTGCCGACCATAAGCTTCGCGGATACGCTGAGTATTGGTCCAGACAATGTGGGAGTTAACGGGGACGTCGCCGGGGCCAATCTTCAACCTTTTGAGCAGGTCGGGGCTGGAAATATTTTGATTGCCCTGGAAACGAACCTGGCGGACTTTGTAGAGGGGGCCTTCACTGATGACGAAGGTAAGGCTTGCCCATTTCTGGTCGGGGGAGTAGTCCAGGGGGCGTTTATCGACGCGGGCGTCGAGATATCCTTTTTCGCGGAGGTATTGGACAAGCCTGGTAACGTCTTTGTCGAGCTGAGCGCGGTCCAAATTTCCGGCGGAAAAAATGAGAGTGTAAGGCTTGGTGGCAATTTGAGAGCGAAGCTCTCGGGATGAGATTTGTTTGTTGCCCTCGAAGGCAATTTTGCGTATGCGGATTCTGGGGCCTTCGACTATGCGATAAACGAGCTTGGCCTGGGAGAGTAAGAGGCTGGTGTCGGCGGTTACCGCTGCGCGATCATATCCGGCTTTACGATAGTGGTCCAGCACGGCTCGGCGGCCACGGTCCAACAAATAGGCATCGGCAAAGTCGCCGGTTTTGAAGGGGAGGAGCTTGTAAAGCTGGTCGTCGGAGAAACGTCGATTTTCGGCGAACTCAATAGAGCTGACAACCGGTTCCTCAAGCACCTGGAAGATGAGGATCAACTTCTCGGGGGTGTCCTTATCGACGGAAAGAGAAACGTTGTAAATTCCCCGGAGCTGCTGAATGCTCTTGATGTCCTGGTTGATGATCTGGTGCTGATAGGGCTGGCCGGGTCTGGAACTGATTTTGGCGAGAATGGTGGAAGTTGCGATCCGGGTGTTGCCTTTGACTTGAATTTCGGTGATGGTTCGGCCTTGAAGATCGGCGGCTAGGGTTTGAGCGGAGGCGGGACTGATGGTGAGCCAAGCGGTCTGGCCGGTGAATAGACAGCCGAGCAGAACAACACTGCAGATAAATCCAAGATGAGGCTGGGGACCAAGCCGGGACGAATACTTCAATACGGGATCTCCGTGTAGGGTTCCTGAGAGACTTCCGCGGGAAAACCCTGGTAAGCTTGGCCAAAGCTGGTGCAGGCGGCATTCCAACTCAGGTGGACCGAACCGGTGGGCCCGTTGCGCTGCTTGGCAACGATGAGCACGGCTTGCTCCTCTGAAGCATCTTTGTTATAGACATTTTCCCGATGTAGGAGAAGGACGACGTCGGCGTCCTGTTCGATGGCCCCGCTTTCCCGTAGATCAGACATTCGGGGGGTGCCTTTCTCCCTCTGCTCGGGAGCGCGGTTGAGCTGGGAAATGGCGATGACGGGGATGTCGAGCTCACGGGCGAGGGCCTTGATCCCGCGGGACATTTCGGCGATTTCCTGCTGACGATTTTCGCTGCGTCTGGAAGATCCGGAAGAGGGGGCCAGGAGTTGGATATAATCGACGATGACACACTGGATATCCTGTTTGAGCTTGAGGCGACGAGCCTTGGCTCGCAACTGCAAAACGCTCAGGCTAGGTGAGTCGTCGATAAACAAGGGAGCATCCTCGAGCTCTTCGGCGGCAGCGGCTAGTTTGATGTGGTCCTCATCAGTAAGAGTGCCTCGTCTTAGTCTTTGACTGTCAATTTTTCCAAAAGAGCAAAGTATCCGCTGAGCCAACTGTTGGCGGGACATTTCCAGGCTGAACATAGCCACGGGCAGTTTCGAGTGGGTGGCAATATACTCAGCGATATTGAGTGCCAGGGCAGACTTGCCCATTGCAGGCCGAGCGGCCAGGACGATCATGTCTCCTCTTTGCAGACCGCCCAGCATATCGTCAAGCTTTTTATAAGGAGTCTCTAAGCCGGTGACCCTGGTGCCGTCATATTGCTCAATCTGCTTGAAGACCTGATGGAGAAGCTCCTTGAGGGGTACGACCTGAGAGGAGATCTTCATTCCAGTGATCTCAAAGATTCGGCGTTCGGCTTCTTCGAGGATTTCCTCGGGGTCTTCCCGCCCCTGGTAAGCGCGGGAGACAATCTGGGAAGAAGCGGAAATGAGCTTGCGCAGGAGGGCAAGGTCGCGGACGATGTTGGCGTAATAGACGGCGTTGGAACTGTCAGGGACGCTCTCGACAATGGTCAGGAGGTATGGGACACCGCCGATTTGTTCCAATTTGGCCCGGCGGTTGAGCTCTTCGCGCAAGAGGACCAGGTCGAGGGGCTTTTGGTGGTCGTAAAGATCGCAAACGACGTCGAAGATGATCTGGTGGTCGGCGAGGTAAAAGCAGTCGCGGTCAAGGATCTGAACGACCTCTCCGATCTCATCGCGGTCAAGGATCATAGAACCGAGAACGCTTCTCTCGGCGTCCAAGGACTGGGGGGGCAGGCGTTCGGGATCAACGGCAGGGGGTGCTTTGATATTGGAATCGGCCATGCGAGCGTCCTTTCGTGCGGCCGGGGAGTTTCTCCCAAGTCCCGGTCAGAGCAGGCTAGCTAGTCGCTGGGCTCAACGGTATCCGGTTGAGGTGGTGAATCAGCCTGCTGCTGGTCTTGTTCGGAATTCTGGGCCTCGTCCGGCAAGGGCGTCTCCGAGAGAACGGTCAGCTTGATTCGGGCAAAAGCCTCATCAGCAAATTTGACCTGGAGGTCATACTCGCCAATCTCCTTGATGTGAGGATCGAGGATGATGTTCTGGTCGGGGACATCAAAGCCCATTTCCATCAGGGCGACGGCTACATCGGCGGGTCCGACGCTTCCGAAGAGATGTCCGAGCTCATTGGCCCTGGCAGCTATGGTTAGCTCGATGCCATCGAGGGTCTGAGCCCGGTCCTTGAACTCCTGCAGAAGGCGAAACTCATCCTGTCTGGCGACGGCGCGGAGCTCCTCGACTTGTTTGAGGTTTTCTTCGGTGGGCGCCAGTGCCAAACCGTGGGGCAACAAATAGTTTCGGGCGTATCCGTCCCTGACCTCGACGAGGTCCCCGGCCTTTCCGAGCTTTTCAATATTGCGTTGAAGCAAGAGCTTCATTTTTGTTCTCCGTCATTATCGGTGAATTCAGGCGTTGTAATCGTAGTGGCAGACTATTGAGCAAAGGCCATGAGAGCCAGGAAGCGTGCCCGCTTGAGGGCTATTATAGCCTGGCGCTGGTGCTTTCGGCAATTTCCGGAACGTTTGCGACTGAACAATTTGCCACGCGTGGTAACCAGCTTTGTCAAAACAGGAAGATCCTTGTAGTCGATCCTCTGGACTTTGTCACGACAAAAGCGGCAGCGATTGTTGTCTTTGAAGCCTGGTCTGCGTTTGCGTTGGCCGAATCGTTTTCTTCTCTGAAAAGCCATTATAAAACCTCATCATCTGCTCTTGAAGATAAAAAAATCCTATTTACTATGGTCACAACGAGAATCCTGGGGTCCTATGAGCCCGAAGAAGGGAGTTAGAAGGGGATGTCATCCTCCTGAGGGCCTGCGGCGGAAGACTGCTGGGAGTCGGACTGTTGTGAAGCTTCTGCCTGGCTGGGGGGGGCGGCCTCCTGGTCGGCGGGTGGCCTGGCGGAGCGGTCGGGTGAGCCCAGAAACTGAAAGGACTGCACAAAGACGCGGTGCTTTGAACGTCGTTGTCCTTCCGGGGAGGTCCAAGTGTCCAGTTGGAGGCGTCCTTCGATAAAGATCGGGTTCCCCTTGCGCATGTATTTGTTGATGGCCTCTGCCTGGCGTCCGTAACAGCGGCAGTCCACAAAGCAGGTTTCGTCGCGCTGCTCGCCGGTGGCCTTGTCGGTCCACTTGCGACTGGTAGCCAGGCCGAACTCGACCACGGGGGTCTGGGACGGCAAATAGGAAAGCTGAGGGTCTCTGGTGAGATTACCTATCATCAGGATTTTGTTAAAATTGGCCATGGCGGTCTCCTAAGCCCGAATATTTGGTCAAAGTATTTTCATGGGCAAGGCACTTAGCCCGAATATTCCACAAGAGTTTTGGTTTTGGCCGGCTATTTTGCCCAGCTTCTGCGTTCTCGGCTCTAACTGTCCTCGACGTATATATCTCATTTAGCGTACATAAATTATGAACAATCGGGCAAAATCTCGTGAAATATCCGGGCTAGCTGTGGTTTGTCGGGTGCTGAGTATTTCATAGCGTGGGCTCGTCAGGGTTCGTTTGCGGCTCAGGCGGTGGTTCGTCCTCGGTGGAGGCATGGGCAGTCGGGGCATCCTCGACGGGGATATCCTCGGTCGGGGCATCCTCAGCGGGTGCATCCTCTGTGGGAGCATCCTCGGCGGGGGGCTCCGGCGTATCCACTGCAGCAGTGGCGTCAGGTTTTTTGGTCTGGGTCTGCGAATCAGTCGCCTCCCGGGCAGGCGGCGGTCCGGAGGGCGGAGGAGTGCGGGGATCGGGAACGTCTTTAATTCGCTCGAGTTCCTCGGGGCTGATGTAATCTGCGCGAAGCACCAAGACCCGGAGGAGATGCTCGGAGAGTTGTACATCGCGTTCTATACTGCTGATGGCAGTGCCGTTGGCCCGGAAGTAACAGAGGACATAGGCGGCCCGTTTGTGCTTGTCGATATCGTAGGCCAGACGCCTTTCATCCCACAAGCGACAGATGAGCAACTCGGCGTGGGCGCGATCCATAACGGTCTGGATCATACCCTTGGTGGCTTCGGAATCAGAGGCTATGTTGGTTTCCACCAGGAACATCGCTTCATACAGCTTTGAGTCTTGCAGTACCAATTGTGTCTCCTTAATCAAATCAAACATCAAAAATCAAATATCAAAATGACATATCAAAATGCAAAGTTTCCCACATTCCCGTTCTTTTGCAATTCGTGCTGTTGCTCGGGAACTTTTTGGATTTCCGAAGGACGCTTCGCGTTGATTTGTGATTTTGATTTTTGCATTCTAATTTTTGATTTATTCTACAGTTCCTCGGGAGCATTAAACCTGTTCATCACTACATCTATTCCATCACAGGCCCAACATCGAACGGCCTGGGCGGCTCTGTCGAGTACGGCGGCGATGCTTGGCCACTGCTGATCAGAGAACTCGGCCAAGACGTAATCGGCAGGGTCGGGCAGGTTAGGGGGTCCGATGCCGACTCGCAGGCGGGAGAAGTTCTCCGAGGCCAAATGGCTGCTGATGCTGGCCAAGCCGTTATGGCCTCCGGGAGAGCCGCAGCGACGGAGTCTTAGCTTTCCAGGTGGCAGGGCCATATCGTCGGTAATCACCAATAAGTTCTCCAAAGGTAACTTGTAAAAACTCATGGCCTGAGCGACGGCAATACCGCTGAGGTTCATGGAGGTAGTGGGCTTTAGCAGTGCCAGCGGCTGCTCGTCGATAAAGATGCGGTTGAAGAGTCCTGCAAATTTCTCCTGCTGTTTGGGACCGGGGCACAGGCGAAGGATTTGATCAATGACCATGAATCCGACGTTGTGCCTGGTTTGAGCATATCTGGGTCCGGGATTTCCCAACCCGACGACCAACTTCATATTATTGGGCTATTGCTCCTTCTTTTCGGACTGTTGCTGTTCGGCCTGACCGATGACTTCGGGCTCTTCGGCCTGGGGCTCGGCTTCGGGGGCGGCCTCTTCGGCGGCGATTTCGGCGGCTACGATTTTTACGCTGACCACGAGGATTTCGGGGTCGGAGAGGACGGTGACGCCCTTCTCGACGGAAAGGTCCTTGACGCGGACACTATCACCCAGGGCGAGCTTGCCGACCGAGAGTTGAATGCTATCGGGAATGTTGCTGGCCAAGCACTCGATTTCGAGCTCGGAAAGATGCTGCTCGACGACACCTCCGCCGTGACTGGCAGCATCGACGGCTCCTCGGAGCTCGATGGGAATGGTCAGATGTATCTTCTCGTCGAGGGAGACCCTGACCAAATCCACATGGACAATATTCATACCCAGATGGTCGTGCTGTACTTCCTTTATAAGGACCTTCTGGGGCTTTTTGTCGAGGGTGATATCGAGCAGTCGAGCGCCGTGAGCCAATAAGAGTTCGAGGTCGTGCTCCGGTAGGCAGACGGGTAAAGCCTTCTGGCCATGTCCATAGATGACGGCGGGGACGAGGTGGAGGTCCCTGAGGCGGTGGCAAGCGGCGGTGCCGGTTTGCTTCCGGGAGGTTACTTTCAATTTAGTAGATGCCATGACAACTCCTGCGTTTTAGATATCAGCCAGCGGGCTGAGCTTATTATACGGTGCCCGTTTCTACCAAGCTGCTGACCGAGAGGTCAAAATGTATTCGGCGAATGGCCTCGGCAAGCAATTTGGCAACACTGAGGATTTTCAAGTTTGCAAGCTGCTTTGATTTTTTGGGGTCGATGGGTATGGTGTCGGTGACGACCACATTTTCAATGGGGGCGGCCTTGAGCCTTTGCACGGCCGGTCCGCAAAGAACGGCGTGGGTAGCCCCGACGTAGATTTTTCCGGCGCCTTGTTGCTTTA
>DAOVKO010000087.1 GCA_030631725.1 Actinomycetes bacterium
ACCGCGTCGCTATAATAGACTATCTCCTGGGCAATGTTATCAAGTAGCATTTTACCAACAACGGCCGCCGAGTGAGTCATCACCTCGTTGCGCTTGGCTTTCCAGGGCCGCTTCACTCGCTGCTGACTCACTGCGGAAAGGGTATCAGGCAGGGAGGGGGCAGGTGCGAATTCTACTCTTCAACCAGGTCGACCAGCAGGCCTCTTAGCCGTCTGCGGGCTCGATGCAGGCGAAGTCGCACAATTGCAGGCGAAATGGTGAGCGCCGCTGCTACCTCGGCCGTGGGAATTTCGTCGAAGTACCACAGAACGACTACCTGGCAATAGTGCCGCGGTAGGGCCTGCACGGCCTGACGAACGCGGCTAAACGTCTCGCGATCCATCGCTACGGTTTCGGGCCTCGGCGGAGGCATTTGCTCCACCACCCTGGCCGCGCTCGCCAGTACCTTTCGCCGCACACTAAGCTTTCGCCAGTGGCTGCGACACTTGTTAACTGCGATGTGGTTTAGCCAACTTGAAAGACGGCCTTCACTGCGAAATCCATTCAGGTTTTTCAGGGCTGATAAGAATACTTCCTGCACCAAGTCGTCAGCCTCGTCCGAGCTGTCTAGCCGGAAGGATACTATGTTTGTGATATGGCTGTGGTGCGAGGCTAGCTCGTCGAAGGCAGCCGCCTCACTCCACGCGAACCGCGCTGGCAGGGAATTACTGACATCGCTATTGACCATTATTTCAGTGGTATTGAGCACGATGTTCCAGTTCCCCTTTTGCTTCCCGCGGCCTAGCCAGTTGCCTCTGCATATAAGCCTCGCAAAAGCACGGCTGGAGAATCACGGCGGCTCTTGACTATTCCAGATCCTCCTCGAAATCCTCACTTGGCACTTCCGGAGCCGGGCCAGCGGGGCCGCTCTGCATGGCGCTGAACGAGCTTATGAGATTCCTGACGGTTTCGGCGGGCACAACGAGGTCCACTCGTACGGCATTGTCTTCGGCCGAGGCGCTGAAAGAAATGAGAGGGGCATTGGGGGCTTGGCCGGGAGGTGCAGCGGGTATATCACCAACGCCGGCCATCGAGGCAAACATTCCAAGCATGGGAACAACCTGGGTAAGGTCCAGATGAGCTTCGGCGAACCTCTTGGCCGGGAGCTTGGCCGCGGCCTGGATGATCCTGGGATCATCGGCCAGGACCGAGCCATTGCCCTGGGCGACATTGATAGCCCGCTCCATCCGGCCGGCACCTCCCATGACAAACAGTACCTGCTTTTCGTTGGGGGCGGCCAGGCGGAAGGTCATATCCGGCCCGTACATCATGGCCATCATCTGCATTTGCTGAGCCATCATCATCTGCATCTGCTGAGCCATTGGATCATCTTCGGCAGCAGGTTCCGGCGGAGTAATCTGCATCTTGATGGTATCGATATCCACGCCGGAGTAGCTCTCGGCAGCGCTGGTATAAACAAAGTCCATAGGGGGGCCGCCAAAGGCCTTGGTATAGGCAGACATGTATTCAGCCTGATAGACCTTGGCTGTGTGCTCCCTAAGTTCAGCGGAGTTCGAAACGTCAGAGCGTCCGACCATGTTGATCATGCCAGTCATGGGGCTGCCCAAATTAACGGTAAAGGCCATGCCGGATGACATGGCGTTGCTGGCCTTGGAATCGGCGATCATCTGGGCTGTGTGCTCAGCGGAAAGCTTGTCTTTGAAAGTGGGTAGTTCAAAGAGCTTGGTCAAAATGACCTCTGCCAAGTTGCTGAGTTGCTCAGGGACCATATTTGCTCCACCAGCCACGAAAAAAGGTCCACCGGGTAATGCATTGTAGGTCGGTGCAGGCAGACCCATTTGGGCGTTCATCAAAGTCGCGGCTGCTGAGTCGGCTTTGAAGAGGACCCTTTTGGTCAGGACGGCTCGCTCGGCGTTTATATCCAGGGCCACGGTCAGCTTGTCGGATTGCCCAACGAGGGACTGGGCCAAATCCATATAGACTGAGACCATCTCCATGGCCGTGGCCATCTGAGGTATTTGGGTGGCTACGGCAGCCATCTGGGCATTCATCTGGGCCTGGACCTTATTGAGCGTCTGAATCATAAATGGGGCAGCGCCCCGGAGATCACCGGCCAGAACGATCTGCCCTTTGTCGAAAGCTTGCTTGGCGGCGGGCATAATCTGATGCGGGTCTTGGCCGGCCAGCACCGCTACGACATGATCCGCTTTGGGGGCGTAGACGACAAAGCCGTTCTTGACCGCGATGTAGCCATCGGCGCCTTTCACCACTCCGGGCGGTAATTCTTCGTCCGTTTCTTCTGCGTTGGCCTGATGAGCTTGGAAGACAGCCTTGGCGTCGGCGGCACTTAGGAGCAGGGCAACTGGGGGCTCTGAAAATTTTTGAGGATCCAAAAGAACAACGGCAGCAGGACCATTCAAGTCGACTTCACCAACGTTATCCTGAATGGGTAACAACTTATTGTCCTCCGGAACGGGCGCACCGATGGCCTTGGCGAAGAGCATGATGTTGTCGTAACTGGCCTGTAGGTCATTTGTAGCCACAAATCCGTAAGCATCGGCAGGGATAGCTGAGAGGATATCCGACTGGCCGGTAGCGGGGACGCAAACAGGCAGCAGACAGAGGACGGTCAAGAATGTCAGTGTAGTTTTCATGGCATACTCCTGCATATTCATCAGTGCTTTACATTTATCAGTTTTCCGGGTTGGGTCTGGCCACCCCTACTACGAAGGATCCCATTGACCGCAGTGATTGCAACAGCCTTAAGCTTAGCGGCCGTGTCAAAGTAATAATCTGTTCTTGCTTGGACGGTGCAAGATTGACACTGCTACTCACGTAACCCTCCTTGGCGATTCTGAAGAAGACCTCATTCGACGGCGCGTCTTGCCAAGAGAATCGACCATCCAAGTCCGTACGGACGTCGAAGCGAATGGTCGCAGCCTGGTTCCAAAAAATAACAAGCACCCTTGCTCCGGCAACAGATTCGCCCCGCTCATCGACCACGCGTCCTAGGATCGTTTGGCCCTTTTCAAGTACAAGCCGGAGCGGATCCATATCTCGTCGAGCCTGAGGGCGGGCCATTTGCGGAGCGAAGCCTTCTTTCTGGACGGTCAGGATCATCTCGCCCGGTTTGGCATTGGTGAATTTGAATCGTCCTTGTTCGTCGGTGGTTGTCTGTGAATACTCTAAGCCCCAGCGGTCGCGCCCCTGCTTAACTCTTGCCCCGGCTACCGGGTTTCCTTCAGCATCCATCACCGTGCCGGAGATCTGCACACCTCGCTTGATCACCATTACCCCGGTTTGATCCCGCAGCTTGCCAATTGGTGGAATGGTGGTAGACCCGTACACAACATAACTGACATAATCCGGATGAGCTAGCCGCATATTCAGGCCTTCCAGATTGGCGGGCAAGGGAGGCGTTCGCCATCGCCCGCGGGCATCCGTCAGGACGTTGATGGTCCTCAGTGAGCGAATTCCGGGCTTTCTCTCTGCCCGAACCGATATGCGGACTGCAACCCCCTTGACAGGTTGGTCATCTTCGTTCAGCACGGTAGCGCCATAGGACACACTAGGCACCAGTGTTACTTGCTCCGGCAGGGGCTCACTGGACCGACGATCTCCGGCCACCACTGTAGCCATTCCCGGCTTGGATATTTGCAGCATGTGTCTTCCGGAGACGTTTACTAAAGGAATAAGTGTGGCTCGGCCGTCCTTTCCCGTTGTACTTGAACGTGACCAGTTAATCCGCTCAGGATCGACGACTACGGTGGCACCTTCCACCGGCCCACCATCAATATCGACGACCCGGATGGATACTGGTTTATCTTCTGGAATTGCCTCTCTTTTTTCAGCATCCCCCGGCGCTTCAAACCGCAAGCCTATCAGTTCGAACTCCCCGGGTGTCTGCTTGCCGGAGTAGACCCCCAGGGCCATGCCGGTGATATGACCCTTAGGGCCGAGCTCCCGCAAATCCCTTTCCAGGCGGTATATCTTTCCATCTGCTCTGAGCGAACTGCAGTAGAAGGGCACTACTCCGCCACTATTTGGCCCCCTGGTATCATCAAGCCAAATAACATAATTGCGATCAGAGGGTGCGTTACGAGCACGATAAGTCAGGACAATAATGGGATAGCGGTTCGGATCGACAGGCGCCGTGAAATAATAAGTCCACACGTGACAGTGTTCAGGCTCAATCACTGAAAAACGAGGGGAGTCGCCACTGACATCCATCGCCACCGCCCATGAATGCGGCCCCCAACCCCTGGCCCAGCCGGAGGAATTCCACATAAGCTTAGGGTCAACCATCACGACCCGTTCAGGCGATGACTCGTCCCCCGCCAAATCGGACGTATCGACTATATCCGCGATAGGTTCATCGCCCTCGCCAAGGACGGGGATTTTCTCTCTCGCTGTTGCCATGGGTATCAACAACGCTGCTATGATCAAGACAGTCGCCAGACCAAGCAGGCCGAGCTTAGCGGTCTTTGGCAAGGGCCGGCTGATGATGTGCTTGATTCGCTGAGTAAGGGCCTTCTTGGATTCCACCACGCCTATGAGCCGTAGGCTCAGGGCAGGCCGAGCTAGGGAAAGCCGGGCAACCGCAAGCAGCGTGTCGGGATACTCCTCGTGGTTTTCGCCCATAGCTACCAGCACCATCTCGTCAACGGCCTGTTCACGAACTCGCCGGATAACTGCGTTGGCCAGCCAGAGCAGGGGATTATAGAAATAGACAATCTGCAAGATGGTCTGGACTAAATTAGCCCATAAATCACGACGCTTAATATGAGCTAACTCGTGCAGCAGAACCGCTCGTAGGTGGTGATTGTCCAATTGGCCGGCAAAACCGTCAGGCAAAAGAATGACCGGGTGAAGCAAGCCACAAACGGCTGGGCTGGTAGGAGTAGGCGAGAGCCTCAAACGCACGTGCTTCTTGAGGTGCATCCACTTACAGCACCTTCTGAGTATGGCTGACAGCTCAGAATCTGCGTCGCTGGACTGGGCAATAAGGCCCCTGACAAAAAGCAGCCGCTGAATCAGCAGAAGAACCATGGCGACCACTACCGCCAGCCAGATAAGCAAAGCAATGGTGGGCCAGGTTATGGCAATAGCTGATGGCAAAACTGTGGGGACAGGTTCAGCGGGGCCTGGAGTTGGTACAGCCTCGTGCTCCGCCATTTCAGTGCTTGGCTGAAGGCCAACCGATGGCACTGTCGAATCCACCGTTTGGGAAAGTGTGGTGAGCGGTGGGGGCCCGGCCGGTTCCCCCCCAGCAACCGGCGGGGTTGAGGATATTTGGCTTTGGGCGGACAGGTTCAGAAAGTTTCCCCCGATCCAGTAGCCGATGCCCGTGGGCGCAGATAGCGTAGTCGGCAGAACTAGCTTGACCAGGATCAACAGTAACAGTCCATAGCGAAATACCGCCCTAGTCTTTCTGCCGAGCAGCAGATTTAACCCCAGCAGAATAAGTATAAGCAGGCTGGACTGAATAAGCATCGGCAGGGCAAATATGACGAATGAACGCCCAATCGAGTTGAGTTGAGTTATTACCGCATCCATGAGATATCCCCTATATTAGCTTGGCGAACAATTCCAGCTATCGTTTCTTGACCTTGGAGGCCTGTTTGCGCTTCTGCCTGATTAGACTCTCCAACTGGCTCAATTGTTCCTGGCTCAAGTCATTACTGTCGAGCAGGAACTGCATCATCGGAGTAAGGGCCCCGTTGAAAGCCTGCTTGATGGCGAGGGTCAGTTCGCCCTTGCGGGCCTGGGAAAGGGTTATTGCCGGGCGATACAGGTACAGGTTGCGGATTCTGTCGGCCTTGAGCAGGCCTTTTCTGACCATGCGGTCCATCAGGGTCTTGACAGTGCTGTAGGTCCAGCCAATCTGCTTCTGAAGCTTTTCCTGAACCGTCGGGGCCGGGACGGGCTCCAGCTCCCAGACTACCTGCATTATGGCCCATTCGCCCTTGGTTAGCTTACGATGTGACTTTTTCATAAGGTTCTCCTTGAGTTGAACAGGCCCAATGCTACTCTACCGATGTAAAGACTACAAGGAAAAAATAAAAAATATTTTGCTCTTCCGGCTCTTCCGTTAGGTCTATGAAAACAATAAACTTATGAATGCCCACCGATTCTACTTCTCGCCAGCGTAGCTTTTTACTCTACCGCCCCATCCCCGAATCCTCCGCTCGGCGTTGAGGATGGAGGGGGGGGTATCATAGGCACCCTTCAAGGCCCACTTCGCCCATTCCCATCCCATCCACACCGCCAGCCGTGTGGTGGGGAATATTTAGCCCCAACCCTTGCCCGGAGTGAGGCGTTGAGGCACGGCGGGGAGCAGATGAACGCCCCTATTCCAGCTTGACGCTCATCATCCGTCGCATCAGTGGCGTGGCTACAGCGCGTCCGTTGAAGCGCGTGGTTGGGCGGTTCCGATTTTCTTTGACACTTCTTTCGCCCCACGATAACGCTTGATTACAGCAAAGGAAAGCAAAAGCAGCAACGCCCAGACGAACCCGTTCAGGAAAAGCGAAGAGACTTGAAACCACCTCGGGAAGAATTCGCCATCTGGATCGGTCAAAAGGCAGGGCAGTAAGACCGGGAGAGTGAGTACAAAGCCGATGGCGCGACACAGCCGCTCCATTAGTCCTGGATCAGTAGTTGGGTTATACACGAAACGCTGCAACATGATGATTGTTGCGAGGACATGGACCGGAGTAAAAACCGTGATAAATACAATTCTCTTGATCATTTCCGGTTTCCTCCAATGATTGGCGTCTCCCGATGATGTCCGAATCCACGGAGAGAAGCTGATTCCTCCCACTATCCTACCCAAATCTGCGGGTAGATGCAACTATATGCCACCATCCTACCTCCCCACCCCGCAGGCGTCCGCTCCGCTCGGCATTGAGTCACTGCGGGGGTGGTATCAGATGCAGGGCCATTGTTGACTTTACAACAAGGCCTGCATATGCGCCAAATCCGGAAATGTTGTCTAATAGGTCATCTAACCTAGTGTTTATTTCAAGACCATCTTCTTCACCCGGTCAACACTCTCTCTCCAATCTGTCTCTGGATTGCCTTCATTGAATAGTTGTATCCATCTGCCCTCATGATAAACATAAACATGCACGTCATCTAATTCCTTGTCCATGACATAGATAGGATGAACATCGCCTTCCGAAGGATTCTCGGGCCAAGGCGGAACGCGGTAAATGCAGATACTCCTACATCTTTTTTTCCAGCTAGCATGAAAAGAGATTGGGCCGCCAAATTTCATGGCGATGCTTTTCTTATAAGCCTCCGCGTCTTCCGAGATTACCGCTGACATATAAGTAAGCAGGCCGTCAACTGGTGTTGATTGGTTAAAGTATTTCTCTCCTGCTAGGAGTTTTTTCCTAATTTCATCGAATCGTTCGATTGTTGCTATTTCTTGCTCGCTTTTTTCTGTTTGCAGGAAGGGATATATCTGCCTGGATTCTACTGCAAACACTTTCTTCTTGACCCTTAACACATTGGTTGTAGGGGCTCTGTCGGTCTGCGCGGGGAAGTTTTCCCGATTGTCAGTTATAGCCCTTTGCATTGCTGCGATTGTTTTGTGCTGCGTCTGGAAACGTTTGATCAATTCCTACCGGCAACTAAATACAGCCAAGTACGCCATAATAGGTGAATTTGAAAAAAGGCTGCCATCCTCTCCATACTGGTCTGCGGAATGGCATGCTCTAGGGGAAGGTAAGGATCCAAAGAAGTATAAGCAACTCACGACTGTCGAGAAATGGGTTCCCATCGTTTTTATGTGTCTCTATCTGCTCCTATGTGCAGCAATAGTTAAAGATCTCAGCTAGAGGGTGCCAGAATGCTGAATTAGCCTGTGCCGAAGCCTGAAAGCCAGACCTCGCTATAAACCCACCAAGTTGTAAGTGCTTTATGAGAAAAACCTTGGCAGCTAAAAGCTGCCAAGGTTTTCTCTAGGTCCCAATTTCCATAGGACGTACTTACGGCAGCCCCCCCGGGGGAGATCCATGGGACGCAGAGTGCCATCAACCCAGCCGAAACTCAGGATAAAACTGACACTGGAATGACACTGGCGCCTATTTCGGGGTAACACGCCATAATGGGCAAATTGCTAACTATTTATAAATCTAGGAGTTATCGAATCGGGGTGACTGGATTCGAACCCGCGACTTCCTGCTCCCAAAGCAGGCACTCTAGCCAAGCTGAGCTACACCCCGAAAGATCGATTCTCTGTTCAACATACGGCCTAACTTGCTGTTTTTCAAATATATAAGTCTCTTGAGATTTGAGCCCTGCACTG
>DAOVKO010000200.1 GCA_030631725.1 Actinomycetes bacterium
CTCGGCGCTGACCGGCTGCATAAGCGATCCGCGGGAGCTGGAGATGGATTATCCGCGGATTGATTGGCCAAAGAAATTTCTGGTCGATGATCGGATGATTATCGAACCGCCGACGGAGGGGAGCAAAGTTGAAATCTTGCGAGCCAAGACTATCGGTGAGCCGCCGAGCTTAGATGCCTTGCCGGATAAGCTTCAAGGGGAGGTTTTGCTGAAGCTGGGCGATAAGATTACCACAGATGGAATTTGCCCGGCGGGGCAGCACTTGAAGTGGCGGTCGAACATCGCCGAGTATGCGAAGGTGGCCTTCGAGGCCTTCACTGAGCAGGGGCAGGGGAGCTTTGCCGAGCGGGCCCTGAAGCTAAAAGAGACCGGCAAGTGCGGCTTCATCGTAGCCGGCAAAAGCTACGGACAGGGCAGCTCGCGGGAGCACGCGGCTATCTGCCCGCGATACCTGGGGGTGCGGATGGTAATAGCTGAAAGCTTCGAGCGGATCCACAGCGATAACTTGGTCAACTGGGGGATAATACCAGCCAGGCTGGCCGATGGCGGCGATGGTGGCAAGTTTGCAGCTAACGATGAGCTGGTAATTAAAGATCTGCGATCGGCGGTGAAAGACGCAGAGCAGATGATGCTGCGCAATGTGAGCCAGGGTTGTGATATCAAGTTGAAGCTCGAGCTGACCGAGAGGCAGCGAAAGATACTGCTGGCTGGCGGACGGTTGAACTACAGCAAGTAAATATCAAAAATCAAAATGCAAATAGCAAAATGACAAATCAAAATTCAAAAATGAGGAATAAAGAAAACAGACAATACAGAAAGATAATTAGACGCAGATTCCGCTGAAGACGCTGATAATACAGAAAGAAATACAGAGTACTAAGCACGAAGAAACACAGAAGGATGGATCCCCGCCTGCGCGGGGATGACAGCAGACGCTGATGAATGCAGAGAATACAAAAAGATGGTGCAGGGAAGGATTATAACGGTATTCGGCAGTTATGAACCAAAGACGGGCTCGGCTGAGTATGAGCAGGCCTACCAGGTGGGCTATGAGTTGGCCAAGGCCGGTTTTGTGGTAGCCAACGGCGGGTATGCGGGAACGATGGAGGCCTCGGCCAAAGGAGCCAAAGAGGCAGGCGGCGAGACCATCGGAGTTAGCTGCAGGGCTTTTGCCAGGAGTAAAGTCAACGATTATATCGATAGAGAAATAGAGACGGACAACCTGCGGCAGCGGCTGGATAAGTTGATAGAGCTCGGCAGCGGCTACGTGGTCTTGCCCGGCGGGACCGGGACGCTCAGCGAATTGGCCTATGCCTGGGAGATGATAAATAAGGGCTTTTCGGCAGGGCGGTTGCTGGTGATAATGGGCGAGTTCTGGCAGCCGGTGGTGGAATTGGTGGAGGGGTGCAGTCCGCGGAGCCGAGGGATGGTGCAAGAAGTGAGCGAGGCAAGTGAATTGGCCGAGATTTTTGGACAGGGATTGGCTGGAGGTAAGTAGCTGATGGGCTTGCTATGGGCGAATTTATCGGCGAGGAAATAGAGGTGCATTTTGTCAAAAAGCCGGGGTCTCCTACTTCCTTTACCTGGCGAGGGCGAGAGCATAAAATCGTAGAAATTGAAAGTAAGCACAGGAGGTTGGATTTTAGTAAACCTTGGTGGCGAAGAAGACATCGAGATTATTACATAATCAAAACAGATGGCGGTGATACGCTTAGAATCTACTTTCACAGAGGGCCGGGTAAGAAATATTGGGTTCTGTATGAAAGATTGGAAGAATAGAGAGGTGCAGTATGAACAAGCACAATTACAAGAGTAAGCAGATCGGCTGGGTATTAGTGTTGGCGGCAGTGTTGGCGGCGGGGGCGGGGGGACTGCTTCGAGCCAACGATGAAGGGGCTGGGGAGACGGGCACTGAGCCGGAGACGAAGAAATCGCAGGAGCAAGTGCTGCAGGATCTGCTGGAGGAGAGCGCACCGCGGCCGATGATCATCACTCATGAAATATCGGATCAGGTGAGTGTGCCGATAGTGAAGCCGGTGGACCCCAAGGCCAAGCTACCGCTGACGGTGCGGGAAGGCGATTGGGTGAGGCATCGGATGGGGCGACTGGGCAAAGATGCCAAAGGCACGCTGCTGTTCGTATATGAAGCGGACGGTGGGAACCTGAGCGAACCGCCGTTGATCCTGCTGCCCTGCCTAATGCTCGAACAGATGGAGCTATTGGCTGCCAAGAAGCCCAATGTCAAGTTCACGGTTACCGGCGAGGTAACGGTCTATCACGGCAAGGGATACCTGTTGCTGCGGAAGGTGATGCTGCATCGGGACCTGGGTCAGTTTTAGCTGTCTGCAATAAGAAATTTTGCAAACAGCTAAAACAGAGCAGGAGAGCAGTTGAAAGTGGAAAGTAGAAACGGCAGCTGAGCAGTAACCTTGGCCTGGCTTATAGTTATATGGCCGTTGCTCTCCTGCGGTCTACTTTCTACTGTCTACTATCTGCTTATGCACTGTTCAAAGACACTTGGATTCAGCTAGATGGATGACCACACTGGCGATTCGGATTTTGACGACCTCGGCTGGGGCTGGAGCAGGGCCAATGTGATTGCCTGTGCCTTACTGGCCGCGGCGGTGTTGGGGTTTGTGGGCTGGCAGTGGTGGGACAGGCCGCATTATCTGGGGGCTGACGTAACCGTTGAGCAAGAGATGGTCGAAAAGGCATCGGCCAGGCTGGACCCCAATACAGCCAGCGAGGCGGAGCTGATGTCGCTGCCGGGGATTGGCCCATCACTAGCCGAGCGGATTGTCAGCTATCGGGAGGAATTCCGGGCCCAAAGCTCCGGCCAAGCGCAGGCGTTCGCCAGCTGGGAAGATTTACAGAAGGTCCGGGGGATCGGGCCGAAGATATCGGAAAAAGTTGGACCATATCTGGAATTCGAAAACCAAGAAATACATAACCACAGATGAAGAAAGGTGTGAGGCTTGAGGCTTGAGGCTTGAGGAGGACAACAGAGACAGAAATACAGAGAATACAGAAAGATAATTAGCCACAGATTACACAGATGAACACAGATTCAAAGAAAGAAATACAGAAATTAGACGCAGATTTATCCTTCGTCCGCCTTCGCCAAGACTGCGGCGGATCAAGGCCTCTTGTGATTCTTCCATAGGCGGTCGATTCCTCGTACCATTCGGTTAATTAGACCGCACAAACTCAGCTTTTATTCACAATCTAAGCAGACCATTTGCGGCAATCACTGAAGACCCCATCAGCAGATCCTCGGCAGCATAAGTTCAGCGGTGTCCGGCAGTAAGCGACTCCCGCCGAGCGTGGTGCTGACCGAGACACGGTTTCGGGGGTCGGGCAAGCAAGAGCCGATGATGGCGCTGTGTTGGCCGGGGGCTGATGCTTTGAGAGCGGTGAGTAAATCGTCGGCGGCGTCGGAGGCGGTGATGATGACGGCTCGGCCTTCACATGGTAAATAGAAAGGATCAAAGCCAACCAACTCGCAGAGGCTCTGCGTGGCGGGAGTGACGGGCAGTTTCTCCTCATCGACTTGGACGCCACACGATGAGCCGGCAATCAGCTCGTTGAGAATGACGGCCAGTCCGCCGCGAGTTGGGTCGCGCATGATTTTGATGGAGTCGGCGAAGCGGCTGATAACCCCCAGCATCCAGTCCAGCGAAGCGCAGTCGCTGATAAGGTCGGAGTTGTCGAAGAGTTTTTCGCGGTCGTTGAAGACGGCTGAGCCGTGCTGACCGACCGGGCCGGTAACGATGAGTTTATCACCTGCTTCCAGAATTTTGGTTTGATAGCCGGTGACGACTTGGCCGAGGGCGGTGGTATTGATATAGACCTTGTCGGCCTGGCCGGGGCCGACGACCTTGGTGTCGCCGGTAACGATTTTTACATTGGCCGCGTCGGCGACAGCAGCCATCGAATCGACGATGCGTTCAAGATCAGAGATATTAAAACCCTCTTCGAGGATGAAG